>NZ_JAVQNR010000053.1:0-287502 GCF_031799005.1 Acinetobacter sp. V102_4
ACTTCAGGATACGTCCCTAAAGACAAATCATTGCGTTTACCAATATAAGGGCGGGTATAATTAAATATCCAGTATTTGCTACCGCTAGAATCAATACGTAAGTAAAGATTACCCCCATCAGGAAGCTTATACATTTTATCAGGATTAGCTTTTGCTTTTTTAACCTGTAAAGCGGTCAGTTTATTGATTCCACGTGAAGTCATAACGCTATAAACAAAAAAAATGCAGCAAGAGATTATCTTACTGCATTTTTTACTACTTTATAACCGCTCATTGACGTACTGTGTCATAGCTTGCTATATCGTTTGCTTCTGACTTTAACCTTATAAGTCAATAACTTATACAGCGTTAAACAGTGTCAGAAACTTCAATGTGGCGGAAGCGGTGAGATTCGAACTCACGGAGGACTCACACCCTCGTCGGTTTTCAAGACCGGTGCATTAAACCGCTCTGCCACGCTTCCATGTGCGTAAGAATACAAAGCTTATTCATTTTATTCAAGAAAAATATCATCGCTTTGTGTTCAAGTGCGTATTGTTTCATCAAATATTACAATCGAGCAGCTAATTCTGCTCCTTCTTTGATCGCACGCTTCGCATCTAGCTCCGCTGCGAGCTTTGCACCACCAATAATGTAGTAGTTCGCTATAGTCGACTCACCTTCTTTTGGCATCAAGTCTTTTACCGACTCTTGACCTGCACACACCACAATCGTATCGACACGTAAAAGCTGGTCTTGACCATTGTGCTCAATCCAAAGCCCTTCATCAGTGACTGCTTTATATTGCACACCACGGAGCATACGCACGCCATGCTTTTTAAGCTGTGCGCGATGTACCCAACCTGAAGTTTTACCAAGGCCAATACCTAGAGGTGTTGTCTTACGTTGCAGTAAATAAATCTGGCGAACTGGAAGTTCAACTACTGGTGGTTGCATACCACCTTCAGAAATATAGTTTGGATCTGGGTCTACGCCCCATTCACGTTGCCACTCGGCTAAAGGTTGAGGCTGTGGTTGATGTGGAGGTTTAAGTAAAAACTCTGACACATCAAAACCAATACCACCCGCACCAATCACTGCAACTTTTTGCCCAACTTCTGCACCTTTTAAAACCTGAGCATAAGAAAGAACTTGTGGTGCGTTGCTACCTTCAATTTTTAATGCGCGAGGGATTACACCAGTTGCAACAATCACTTCATCAAAACCTTCACGTTCAAGCTGCTCACGGTTCACGCGAGTATTTAAACGTACATCCACCCCAGTTTTTTCGAGTTGGACTTTAAAGTAGCGAATCGTTTCGTGAAACTCTTCTTTACCCGGCACCACTTTGGCAAAGTTAAACTGACCACCCACATCTGAAGTCGCTTCAAACAAAGTGACCGCATGACCACGGCTTGCTGCAACGGTTGCTGCCGACATTCCTGCCACTCCACCACCTACTACCGCAATACGTTTAGGCTGCTTGGTTTTTAAATAGACCAGTTCAGTTTCATGACCTGCACGCGGGTTCACTAAACAAGACACTCGCTTATTTTTAAAAGCATGGTCTAAACAGGCTTGGTTACAAGCAATACAGGTATTAATTTCATCAACACGGTTAGTCGCTGTTTTATTTACCCAAAAAGCATCGGCCAATAATGGACGTGCCATTTGAACCATATCAGCTTTCCCTGTTGCCAAAATTTCTTCGGCAGTTTCAGGCATGTTAATACGGTTTGAAGCAATAATCGGAATAGAAATATGTTGTTTTACATGAGCCGTGTAATCGACAAAAGCAGCACGAGGTACAGACGTTACAATGGTTGGTACACGTGCCTCATGCCAACCAATGCCCGTATTTAATAACGTTACGCCTGCCTTTTCTAAAGCTTTGGCAACAATCACGACTTCTTGCATGGTGTTACCGTCATGAACTAAATCGAGTAAAGACAAGCGGAAACAAATAATAAATTTCTCGCCGACTTTGGCACGAATCGCTTTAACAATCTCGACCGGAAAACGCATACGGTTTTCAATGTCACCGCCCCAACGGTCAGTACGCTGGTTCACGTGACTACTTAAAAACTGGTTAATTAAATAACCTTCAGAACCCATAATTTCGACACCGTCATAGCCAGCTTTTTTGGCAATGTCAGCACACTGTGCATAATCTTCAATTGTGCTGAGAATATTTTTTTCAGAAAGCTGGCGTGGTTTAAACGGCGAAATTGGAGATTTAATGGCGGTTGAAGACACAACAAACGGTTGATAACCATATCTGCCCGCATGCAAGATTTGCATTAAGATTTTAGAGCCATGTTTATGAACAGCATGAGTTACCAGACGGTGCTGAGGAACATCAAATAGACTGTTCATGGTTCCGCCAGCAGGTGCTAACCACCCTTGACGGTTCGGTGAAATACCGCCAGTCACAATCAGGCCAACCCCACCTTTGGCACGCTCTTCAAAATAAGCAGCCAATTTTGGGTAATTATAGAAACGGTCTTCTAAGCCCGTATGCATGGATCCCATCACCACACGGTTTTTAATAGTGGTAAAGCCTAAATGTAATGGTTTTAATAGATTGGCGTAACTTGTCATGCTGCGTCCCAATAGTTTTTGCAACTTGTTGCATAGTACTTTAATACTTTTTTTTCGCTTTTGGATGACCCAGTAAAGAAATTTATTGGAGCTTATGGTCAATCCATCAAAACCAATCGTATTACTTTTATTTAATTACACTAATGAAATCTGGTTCTTTCTCCAATTTACATAATAAAAACTGCATAATCACCCCAAGAATGATGACACTTCATATTCATCCTATTTTCTTTTTAAGTCATTAAAAGTCTTTTCTTATTTGGACAACAATACTTTGTTCAACTCTTATCATTCTATAAATACGCTTAGATTTTTTATCAAATTAAAACTTCAAATCAGAACAAGTGAATTAATGCTTTTTTTGCCAAAAAAAGCACCATGAATAGTGCTACAATAGCCGCCATTCAGAATTCTCGAGACCACCTACACGGGGTCTTTTTTATAAATGTTAGGATTAGCAATGACTGATAATGCAACTATCTTGCAGCATGTACCAGTAGGCAAAAAAGTTGGGATTGCCTTCTCCGGAGGCCTAGACACTTCAGCTGCTCTATTGTGGATGAAACAAAAAGGCGCAGAGCCTTATGCATACACTGCAAACTTAGGCCAGCCCGATGAAGATGACTACGATGCAATTCCAAAGAAAGCAGAACAATACGGCGCTGTAAAAGCTCGCTTAATTGACTGCCGCTTACAACTTGCGCTCGAAGGTATTGCTGCAATTCAGTGTGGTGCATTCCATATCAGTACAGGTGGTGTTCCTTATTTCAATACGACTCCATTAGGTCGTGCAGTAACAGGTACAATGTTAGTTACTGCAATGAAAGAAGATGACGTAAACATCTGGGGTGACGGTTCAACTTATAAAGGTAACGATATTGAACGTTTCTATCGTTATGGTTTGTTGACCAACCCGAATCTTAAAATTTACAAGCCTTGGTTAGATCAAAACTTCATCGATGAACTCGGTGGCCGTGCTGAAATGTCACAGTTCCTGATCGACAACGGTTTTGACTACAAAATGTCAAAAGAAAAAGCGTATTCAACTGACTCAAACATGTTGGGTGCAACTCACGAAGCAAAAGATCTTGAATACTTAAATGCTGGTATCAAAATCGTTGACCCAATTATGGGCGTTGCTTTCTGGAAAGACGAAGTTGAAATCAAACCAGAAGAAGTGACTGTACGCTTTGAAGAAGGTGTACCTGTTGCATTGAACGGTCAAACTTTTAACAATCCAGTTGAACTTATTCTTGAAGCAAACCGTATTGGCGGTCGTCATGGTTTAGGTATGTCTGACCAAATCGAAAACCGTATTATCGAAGCGAAATCTCGTGGTATCTATGAAGCACCGGGTATGGCCCTTCTTCATATTGCTTACGAGCGTTTGGTTACTGGTATTCACAACGAAGATACGATCGAACAATACCGCATTAACGGTTTACGTTTAGGTCGTTTACTTTACCAAGGTCGTTGGTTCGACTCTCAAGCACTAATGTTGCGTGAAACTGCACAGCGTTGGGTTGCTAAAGCTATTACTGGTGAAGTTACGCTTGAACTTCGTCGTGGTAATGACTACACCATCATGAACACTGAATCTCCGAATTTAACGTACGAAGCTGAACGTTTAACAATGGAAAAAGGCGATTCAATGTTCTCGCCAATGGACCGTATTGGTCAGTTGACTATGCGTAACCTCGACATTACCGATACACGTGCAAAACTTGGTATCTATACAGATGCTGGTTTACTTTCAATCGGTCAAGGTTCTGCTATTCCTCAATTAGACAGTAAGAAAAAATAATTTTCTTATAGCGTCAAAAAAGGCCACCTATTAAGGTGGCCTTTTTATTTTTTAAAATTCATTCAGGCAATTTCGGCGACTTGTAAAGGCTGATAATAAATCTGGTTACGTCCAAGCTGCTTAGCCCGATATAAAGCTTGATCGGCAGCATGAATTAAATTTTCTTGAGTTACTCTTAAGCCTTCTGTGTAAACAGTAAAACCTAGACTAATGGTCACATGCTTAGAAACTAATGATGCAGCATGAGGAATCGCTTGACGTTCTATAGCTTTATAAATATTGGCTGCCACCGCATATGCACCTTGAGCCGGTGTTTTTGGTAAAAGAACGACAAATTCCTCTCCACCATAACGGGCAACAAAATCAACATGACGAATAGAATTTTTAATTGCAGAGGCAATAGACGAGATGACCTTGTCTCCCATCTGGTGTCCATAACAATCGTTATAGTTTTTAAAAAAATCGATATCAATAAATAAAACTGCCAATGGACGTTGTTCTTGCTTTGCCCGATAGTAAAAAAAGTCGAACATCTCATCGAAAGTACGTCGATTAGAAATTTTAGTGAGCGCATCTTGCTGACTTAAATGAAGCAACTCAGATGCCTCAATACGTAAAATCTGTTCGTTAAGCTCAGCAAGCTCATTATTTAAAAAAAGGCTTCTTTCTCTAGACGTGAGCATCGTACTAATTGAAAAACCCAAAATACAGCTACCAAACAGCGCCCTTCCCAAAGCGATATAGTCACAATTTGCTTGCAATAAAATCAATAGAGAAAAAACACAAATTGCTGCGATCAAACCGACATAAAGCATATGTAAAGGCTTTATACCGCTCAAGATAAAGCCGAGCATATATAAAAAAGAAAGTAGTAACATCGACTGATTTTTAAGAGCGATATTTCCTACACTAAGAAGCAACATTGCATTGACAATAATGGTAAAAAATACAATCCCGCATGCAGCAATATAAAAATATTCAGAGAGTTTTTTAAACTTGGCAAATACCCAAAATAACAGTAGCGCACCCGCAATATTAATTGCACTTAATATGCAGTAAATAAAATCCCAAGTTATGTAAGGTACACCTATCACCAAATAGTCTGTGGGTAGCACTAGCAAAATAAAAATGAGATAGGTTAGAACACCACTTGCTAAAAATTTTGAGATATTTTGTTTTGTTCGCTCAAGATTTAAGCACCAGAATTTTTTTTCTAATTGATGAGGCAAAGGTGTATTGGCATAACGATGAGTATGTAAAGTTACCAGATATTCTATTTCTTCTTTTGCTTTGAGTAATTCATGTACATTTCCCCTATTTACCACTACCCGTTTCCTGCCTCTTACACATTAACAAAATATAACATTATTTTTTAACGCCTCTTGCGCTTTATTTTGCCATTTGTCCGTAATTCTCGTTACCATTTTCACACTTTATCGATTATCATTTGTTTTATTTCGAAGTTTGAACTGCCTTGGACTCTATTACCCTGCTCCAGCCAGATGATTGGCATGCACATTTACGTGATGGTTTAGCATTAAAACGTACCGTACCTGATTTGGCTAAACAGTTTGCTCGTGCGATCTGTATGCCAAACCTTGTTCCGCCAGTAAAAACTGTGGAAGAAGCATTAGCTTACCGTGAACGTATTCTTGCTCATGTTCCAGAGGGTCTCAATTTTGACCCACGTATGGTGCTTTATTTTACTGACTTCACCTCACCAGACGAAGTTCGTAAAATTAAAGAATCTGGGCATGTAAATGCAATTAAACTTTACCCAGCTGGCGCGACCACCAACTCTGATAACGGTGTAAGTGACATTCGTAAAGTCTATGCAGTTATTGAGCAATTAGAAGAGCATCAAGTTCCGTTATTACTTCATGGTGAAGTAACTCATAACCACGTCGATATTTTTGACCGTGAAAAACGTTTCCTTGACGAAGTACTCAACCCGCTTTTAAAACAGTTTCCAAAACTTAAAGTGGTGCTTGAGCACATCACCACAAGCGATGCGGCTCATTTTGTTTTAGAACATGACCGTAATGTTGCTGCAACAATCACGCCTCAGCATTTATTATTTAACCGTAATGACATGCTGGTTGGTGGTATTAAACCGCATTTCTATTGTTTACCAATTTTAAAGCGCCAAACACACCAAACAACTTTGCTTGAAGTTGCAACGAGTGGTAATCCTAAATTTTTCTTAGGTACAGACAGTGCGCCGCACTCGCAAGATGCAAAAGAAAATGCGTGTGGCTGTGCGGGCTGTTATAGTGCACCTAATGCAATTGAGCTTTATGCCCAAGCATTTGACCAAGTGGGTAAATTAGAACGCCTAGAAGGCTTTGCAAGCCATTTTGGCGCAGACTTCTACGGTCTACCACGTAATACTTCTACTATTACTTTGGTAAAAGAAGATAATCTTGTACCAGAATCTTTTGATTATTTAGATGATCAAAAAATTATCCCGCTGCATGCCGGGAAAACGCTGCAATGGAGAAAAGTGTGACACAAGAAACCTCTGTCCCGGTCATTGGCCAACGTTTTCGTGGCTTCTTACCTGTTGTTGTTGACGTTGAAACGGCAGGTTTTAATGCCCAGACAGATGCATTGCTAGAAATTGCGTGCATTCCAATTGTGTATGATGCTCAGGGGCAATTTGTCCCTGGTCCAGCATTTCATGCGCATATTAACCCGTTCGAAGGGGCGAACCTCGACCGCCGTTCGCTAGACTTTATTGGTATTGATCCATTCAATCCAATGCGTATGGCAATGGCTGAAGATGAACGAACTGCATTACGCCGTATTTTTAAATCAGTAAATGAAGTTCGTAAACAACAACATTGTACCCATGCAGTGTTGGTTGGTCATAACGCCCATTTTGATCTTGGTTTTGTTCAAGCAGCGATTGCACGTACAAGCACAAAAAACCAGAACCCATTTCATAGCTTTTCAGTGATGGATACGGTTACTTTAAGTGCTGTTATGTTTGGACAAACTGTCCTTGCCAAAGCCTGTATTCAAGCTGGAATTGAGTTCGATGGTAAAGAAGCACACTCTGCTTTATACGATACTCAGAAAACTGCTGAACTGTTTTGCTATATTTTGAACAAACTGTCTCCTTACCTACTTGACAGTTTGGTGGCGGCTTCTTAAGATACCGCCATCCTCAACGTCCCTATCGTCTAGAGGCCTAGGACATCGCCCTTTCACGGCGGTAACCGGGGTTCGAATCCCCGTAGGGACGCCATTATTCTATTCTTATAAAATTTCTTTCTATTTTCTTAACATTCTATTTGTTTTTCACCTTCCTTATTTCCAAATAAAATACATTTGTATTTAAATATCACTGATTCGGTATTTTCTTTACATAGTTTTACAATATAATAATTCTTATTTTTATACTGATATTTATTATCAAATAGGTTTTAAATGGATCTTAAGCTTAGCCTCCTCTCCCTGAGCATTGCTCAATTCTGCTGTTTATCAACTGCTTTTGCAGAAACAGATAGTTCTTCAACGACTCTTGCGACGATTAAAATTAAAGCCCAACAGACATCTGACCAAACTTATAAAGTCGATAGCTCGAGTAGCGCAACACGTAGTGAAATCGCATTAAAGGACACACCGCAATCGGTCAGTGTTGTAACCCAAAAAGTAATTGAAGATATCGGTGCAACGCGTCTTATTGAAGCTCTTGATTTAGCAGGTGGCATTGGACGAGCGAATAACTTTGGCGGTCAAGGCTTAACTGGTTTTAACCTTCGTGGCTTCACTAGTGGCGAATTTTATCGTAACGGATTCCCAATTAACCGTGGTTATCCAAATGCACCAGATAGCAACACAATTGAACGTATAGACGTTTTACGTGGCCCCTCTTCCAGCTTATATGGTCGTGGTGACCCAGGTGGTACGTTTAACTTAATTTCTAAAACACCGAAGTCTGAGCAACAAACCACTCTAGGTGCTCAGCTTAACAGTGAAGGTTTATACCGTACCACTGTAGACACCACAGGCACTATTCCAAATGCAGAGAATATCGGTTATCGCCTAAATGTGATTGCAGAAGGTGGTGATAGTTATCGAGACAATGTCGAATCTAAACGATATGGGATTGCTCCTGTCATTCAATGGCAAGCTTCTGACGCCACTAAAGTCACTTTTGAGGCCGATATTTTACGGAATCAACATCCGCTTGACCGTGGGCATACTCGTTATCCTACACAAAAGTCTTTTAATATTTCACCAGAAACCTATTTGTGGGAAACAGGTAAATATAACAACCGACTCTACAATGATAACAATATGACTCAATTACGAGTCGAACATGACCTTGGAAATGACTGGAAGCTTAATGCGGGTGTGCAATACTTAAATGGCAAATTATATGGCTATGCAGTAGAAGCAAATGGCATTCAAAATGACGGCGAAACTTTAGGCCGAAATTACAACTACCGTGAATTAAAATGGCAAGATACCGATGCCCAAATTAACCTAACAGGTAATTTCCAGCTTTTAGGGTTAGCACATACTTTAGTGACTGGGCTTGAATATGAAAACTATGATTACAAGTCATATATTATTCGCTCAAGTGGAGATATCGGTAGCTACCCTATTAATATTAATGATCCTGTTTTAGGACAAGCTCTACCTGAACTTAATCGTGTGACTACCCATGACCGTGAAAATTTAAAAACCACGGCCGTTTTTGTACAAGACCAAATCGATTTAAATGAACGTTTAAGTGCTTTATTAGGTTTACGCTTTGAGCACTATGAGCATGACTATAAGAATCTATTACCGAATACTACAAATTGGAATACCAGTCATGATGCCTTTATTCCTCGTTTAGGGTTAGTTTTTAAAGCCCGTGATGATCTTTCAATCTACAGTAATGCTGCAAAATCATTTAAACCAAACACGGGCGCTAATCGCAATGGAGAAGGTTTTGACCCTGAAGAAGGCATCGCTTACGAGTTAGGTTTTAAATGGCAAGCGCTAGACAATATGTTGTCGGTTGACTCTGCTATCTTTTATGCAGAAAAAGAAAATGTATTAACTATCGATCCTATTGATTCAGCCTATAAGGTTTCTGCTGGTGAAGTTCGTAGTCGTGGTATTGAGCTAAATATTGCAGGTCAGATTACGCCTGCTTGGAAAATTATTGGTGGATACGCATATACAGATGCTGAAGTGACTAAAGACAACACTTTGCAAAAAGGAACCGCTTTAGCCAATATTCCAAAGAATAGTTTTAACCTTTTAAATATTTATGAATTTCAGGGTGGAGCTTTACAAGGTTTAGGTCTAGGGTTTAATCAAAAATATATTGATAAGCGCGCAGGACAAACAGCTAATAGTACTTACACTATGAAAGGTTATGCAGTTACTGATTTGGTTTCTTATTATCAAGCAACACCAAAACTTCGTCTTAACTTAGACTTGAAGAATATTTTTGATAGAACTTATGATGAAAGTGCCTTTAATTTATATGCTTATCCGGGCGAACCACGTACCGTTCAGTTTGGTATGAGCTATACGTTCTAACTTGAAAAAAGTGCCATTTCACCCGTTGAAATGGCACTTCAGATTTATGCAGATTTACGTGAATTCACGCGACCTTTTACCACAGCTTTAATATTGCCTTTGGCATAATTAAAAAAGACGACTAGTGGTGAAAGTTTTGGATTTGGCTTTTTGCCTTTACCAATTGTTTTAAATTGAGCGGCATACCAAATAATTTCCATGATTGCCATTTTGTCGACAAAAGGTAGGCCTGTTTTAATTGGTTTTACTGCATAGCGTACGTCCTGCCCTGCAATTAAACGGTCTGTTAAATCAGTCTCAACTGCAAGCGGACGCGCAATACCAATAAAATCACAAGCCCCACTTGCGAGTGCTGCATTCATTCCTTCTACAGTACGGAATCCACCAGTCACCATGAGTTTACATTTAACATGTTGGCGGATCTTTTCAGCAAAATCTAAGAAATAAGCTTCACGCGCAATTGTACTTGTCTTGCGCTTGTCAGCTTTAGCCCCAGCCATGGCAGGTGCTTCATAGGTGCCGCCTGAAATCTCAATCAAATCAATACCAGCTTCATCGATCGCTTTAAATACGGAAATCACATCTTCTTCAGTAATTCCACCACGTTGGAAATCAGCAGAGTTCAGTTTGACTGAAATAATAAAATTCTCGGAAGTTGCTTCGCGAACAGCCTTATAAACTTCTAATAAAAAGCGTGTACGGTTTTCAACTGAACCACCCCACTGGTCTGTGCGCTTATTCGTTAAAGGTGATAAGAACTGACTAATTAAATACCCATGCGCACCGTGTAATTGCACCCCTTCAAAACCTGCTTTTTCACAAATACGAGCAGCGGTTGCAAATCGATTAATGATATCTAGAATTTCATCATGAGTCAGTTCACGTGGCGTTCCAAACATAGTCGCTAAAGCTGGGCTAAATGGTACTGCTGACGGCGCGACAGTCTCTTTATTTAATCCTTTTGGACACTGACGCCCAGGGTGGGACAATTGGATTAACTGCACCATTCCATATTTTTTACCTAATGCTGCCCACTCTTTTAAACGCTCTAAATCCCGTTCGGTTTCAATAACAACAACACCGGGTTCATTTTTTGCGCCCACATTGACCATGACGTTGCCTGTGATTGCACAGCCAAGCCCACCTTTTGCCCACGCCCCATATAAGCCTAAATGCAAGTCATTTGGTTGACCTTCATAATTTGCAAGCGCCTCACTCATTGCACCTTTAATAATTCGGTTTTTGAATGTGGTATTGCGAATTGTGATGGGTTGAGCAATCTGGTTCATGGTTAACCTCTTTTTAGTTTTTAGAGTAATTACTCTAATTTAGACGAGTTATAGGGCATGTCAAGTCATAATCAATAGCTGACAATAGCATATGTCAATTTTAAAGAATATAAAAATATGCAACTTTTTGCATAAAATTAAAAAACAAACTATTCCATTTAAAAACAATTGTTTAATAATTTATTTTAAAAATTTGCTTTAATTAATTGTCTTGTATATTCAGTTTTAGGCTTAGAAAACAACAGTTCGGTTTTCTGATATTCAATAACTTGTGCACGGCGCAATACCATGACTTTATGGCACAACGATTTGACTATATTTAGATCATGGCTAATAAAGATATAGCTCAAATGTTCAGTTTTCTGTAATTGTCGTAAAAGCTTAATGATGGCTTTTTGTGTAGTTCGGTCTAATGCAGAAGTCGGTTCATCCAAAATTAAAAGTTTAGGCTGAACCACTAAAGCTCTTGCCAAAGCAACCCGTTGACGTTGGCCACCTGAAAGTTCATGTGGATAACGATGTTGAAAATCTTCAGGCAGTTCAACCTTATTAAGCACAGATTTAATTTGATCTTGAATTTGACTGTTCAATACTTCTTTTACTTTTAAACCTTCAGCGATAATCTGCCCAACCGTCATTCGGGGGTTCAAGCTACCAAACGGATCTTGGAATACAAGTTGAAAATCAGATCTCGCCAAACGTAAAGCTTTGGGCCTCAACTGATTCAAATCTTGTCCTAAAAAATTAATCTGCCCTTCACTGTTAATGAGCCGCACTAAAGCCAGAGCCAAGGATGACTTTCCAGCGCCACTTTCCCCAACGACCCCAAGTGATTCACCTTGAGCAAGATCAAAACTTAAACCTTCTATTGCAGTCACATAGCCCTGAACGCGATTGAAAATACCTTTTCTAATTGGGAAGTGCACACTGAGTTGTTGAACGGACAAAACATTCTTTTCTATTTCAAGAGATGCTGCATTTCCAAAATCATGTTCTAATAATTGCTGTGTATAAGCGGTTTTAGGATTTTCAAAAATCTGGCTAAGCTCACCTTGCTCTACAACACGCCCACGTTGCAATACAACCAGTTCATCGGCATATTGACGTACCAAATTTAGGTCATGGCTAATTAAAATAAGTGCCATTCCATATTTTGATTGTAAAGATTTTAAGAGTTCTAAAATCTGGATCTGTAAAATTACATCAAGTGCTGTAGTCGGCTCATCAGCAATCAAAATTTTGGGTTGTAGTGCCAATGTCATGGCAATCATGACACGTTGCCTTTGACCGCCAGAAAGCTCATGTGGATAGCGTTTTAAAATCTTTTCTGGCTCACCAATTCCTACATCTGTGAGTAAATCGATAACTTGTTGTCGAACATCTTGTTTACTTAAACCTAATAAAACAAGGTTTTCACCTACAATCTTTTCAACCTGATGTAGCGGATTTAACGCAGTAGCAGGTTCTTGAAAAATCATGGCAATTTGTCGGCCACGTACATTGGATTGAGCTCTTTCATCTATCTCAAGAATATTTTGGGAACCAATCCAAACGTGACCTGTTATTTCTAATTTTTTTTGTAGTAACCCCATGATTGCTAAACAGCTAAGTGATTTACCTGAACCACTTTCGCCCACAATAGCCAGTGTTTCACTTTCATTAAGCTGCACATTAAGGTCTTCTAACAAAATCTTTTGATCTTTAGTTTGAATCGAAAGATGTTCAACCTCCAACAATGCAGGAGTAACATTTGTATTATTTTCTTGGGTCAAAAGCATCACGAGCAGCCTCCCCAATATAAATTAAAAGTGAAAGAACAATAGCCAGACTAAAAAAACCTGAAATCGCTAGCCATGGTGCATCTAAATTATTTTTACCTTGTAGCAATAACTCCCCTAACGATGCTGCATCGGGTGGTAAGCCATAGCCTAAAAAATCAAGAGCAGTTAAGGCACTAATATTAGTTGTTAAAATGAATGGTAATTGGGACAAGCTCGAACTGATTGCATTCGGCAAAATATGCTTAAAAATAATAACGCGATCAGTCACTCCTAACACTTGAGCAGCACGAACATAATCAAGCTGGCGAGCTTTTAAAAACTCTGCTCTGACAATTCCCACTAAAACTGTCCAGCCAAAAAACAACATAATGAAAAATAGCCAATATACGTTTGGAACAAACATGCTGACCAAAATCATGACCATAAATAACATGGGTAAGCCATTCCAGACTTCAACCAAACGTTGTCCCAATAAATCTACCCAACCGCCATAGTAACCTTGAATGGCACCCACAGTAATGCCAAACAAAGCGGAACAAAAGGTTAAGGCCAAACCAAAAAGTAAAGATACTCTTAAACCATAAAGAATACGGGCAAAAACATCTCTTCCCTGATCATCAGTTCCTAACCAATTCTGCTTAGAGGGTGGTGATGGCACAGGAACTGCTAAATCTAAATTGGGAGTTTGATATGAAAATTTAATAAGTGGCCAGACTGCCCATCCTTGAGCATGAATAAGTTCTTGCACAGCCGGATCTTTATAATCTGCTTCTGTTTCAAACACGCCACCAAACGTCGTTTCTGGATATGTCTTAAACACAGGCAAATAGTAAGAATCCTCATACTTCACTAGTAAGGGCTTATCGTTAGCAATCAACTCCGCAGCTAATGACAAAATCAAAATTAGACTAAATAAAATAAAGCTGGCCCAACCTAATTTATGTTGTCTAAAACGTTGTAATCGTGTCCGCACAATCAAAGACATTATTTGCCTCCTTGTGCGTCAAAGTGAATCCGAGGATCAATCCATTGGTACAACACATCACAAATGAGACGTAAGATTAGACTAAATAAAGTAAAGAAAAATAAGACGCCAAAAATAACAGGATAGTCCCGCTGGACAATGGCTTCAAAGCCCAACAGCCCCACACCATCTAAATGAAAAATAATTTCTACAAAGAGATTACCCACAAAGAAAATACCCGCTAGCACTTCTGGCAACCCTGCGAGTACGACTAAAATAGCATTACGAAATACATGCTTATATAAGACTTGCTGGCTATTCAATCCTTTTGCATAAGCAGCTAAAACATAGGATTTATTGAGTTCTTCTAAAAACGAATATTTGGTTAAATACGTTAAACTGGCAAAACCGCCTAATACCATCGTAATAAGTGGCAAAGTCATATGCCATAAATAGTCGGTAACTTTGCCCCAAAGACTGAGTTGATGAAAATTATCTGACACAAGATTTTGTAATGGAAACCATTGAAAATAAGAGCCACCTGCAAAAAAAACCACAAGCAAAATAGCGAATACAAAACTTGGTACAGCATACCCCACCACAAGTACTAACGAAGTGGAGCGATCAAACCATGAACCTTGCTGTCTGGCTTTCTTAATACCGAGCGGAATAGAAATTAAATAAATCAGAAAAGTACTTACCAGCCCAAGTGAAATAGAAACAGGCATTTTGTCCCATAACAATTGCACGACAGGTTTATCTTTAAAAAAACTCTGTCCAAAATCTAAAGTTAAATAGCCTTTTAACATTAGAAAAAAACGTTCTGGAGCAGATCGATCAAAGCCATATTGTGCCTTAATTTGTTCAACCATTTCAGGGCTTAAACCTTGAGCACCTTGATAATAAGTGTCTGCACTTAATGCACGTCCAATTCCCAAATCACCTTCAGCTTGATGTATTGCTTGCTCAACTGGCCCACCCGGTGCAATTTGCACAACCACAAAGTTAATCAATAAAATGACAAACAATGTGGGAATCATTAAAAGAAGTCGCTTGAGAATATATGAACCCATATAACAGGATTTCCTTTATGGCAGGTGCTTTTTATTGTTGATGTAAATATTTAGCAACTTTTTTGGCTTTGTTTGCATCACTCCACCAATAATCTATTCCAGACGAAAGTGCTGGTTTAATTTTAGGTTGTTGATACATATTCCAATAAGCATACCAGTTTTCACCTTTACCATAGGTCGGAATTTGATAATAACCAGCCCTTAGTAATCGATCGAGAATACGAGTAAAAATAATCTGTTGGTCACGGCTCTTACTCGCAACAAGTTTTGAAATCACTTGATCAATTACGGGGTTGCGAATACCCGCATAATTGTAATTTCCATCCTGCGCTGCGGCGATGCTCCCCCAAAACTGAGTCTGCTCATTGCCTGGATTAAGAGATTGCGGCAAATTCATGGTGGTCATATCAAAGTCATAACGGCGGGTGCGCTCTAAATATTGCGGAGCGTCGACTTGACGTAAATTAACCTGAACACCGAGTTTTTTAAGGTTACGGACAAAGGGCATTAATGTTCGTTGTTTGCCATCTTGTTGAATTAAAAACTCAAGCTGAACTTTTTTACCTTCAGGCGTCAACAACTGCCCATCTTTAACTTTATAACCAGCCTGTATAAGCAGCTGCCGCGCAATTAATAAATTTTGACGGTTAAATCCACTCGCATCCGACACTGGGTATTTCCAATCTGCTAAGACACCCTTTTGCATTATTGGAGATAACTTAGGCAGCAATGGTTTCAATATTGCTAATTCAGTTTTCGAAGGCTGACCCGTTGCAGCCAATTCGCTATTTTCAAAATAACTTTGAAGGCGTTGATATTGACCATAAAACAAAGCTTTATTCTGCCATTCAAAGTCATAGGCATAGGTTAAGGCTTGTCTAAAACGAATATCATTTAAGGGTTTTCGTCGTGTGTTAAAGACATAACTTTCAGTGGTGATGGGATTATGGTGACGGAACTTATATTGAGTAACTAACCCTGCTTTTACTGCCGGAAAACGATAATCTGTTACCCATTTTTTGGGGTTAGTTTCTTCATGCAAGGTGTATTGCCCAGATTTAAACCCTTCAAAAACAATATCCCAATTTCGATAATAGACATATTTTAAACGATCAAAATTATAGCGCCCCTTATTAATAGGCAAATCTTTTGCCCAGTAATTCGGATTTCTTTTATAACTAATGCTTCTACCTGCATCAACTCGTTCAACCACATAAGGTCCCGAGCCAATAATAGGTTGTAGAGTAATTCGGCTAAAATCTCTTTTTTGCCAATCTATTTTTGAATAAATCGGTAAGGTTGCCAAAATAAAAGGCATTTTAGGATTATGCGTAGACTTAAAACTAAACTTTACTTGATAGGCATTTATTACTTCTGTTTTTGCCAAATCAGCAAGGTACATCTGCAAACCTAAATTGGACTTAGTCTGATATGCATCAAAACTAAATTTAACATCTGCCGCAGTGACTGGCTGTCCATTACTAAAACGCGCCTTAGGGCTTAAATAGAAAGTAACAGACTGCGTTTTTTCTGGATCATAAGTAACTTTCTCTGCCAAAAGAGGATATAAAACCCCGACCTCATCTAGCGATTGGGTCATTAAAGTATCAAAAAGATAATTAACGCCTTCTGTAGCATTCCCCTTACCATTCATACTATTGAGGTTATCAAAAGTTCCTTGAGCCGCCTGACTTAACAAGCCACCTTTAGGTGCATTAGGGTTTGCATATGGCATAGCCAGCATTCCTAAATATTTAGGCTTGGAATGAATCGCTATATATGAGGTAGTTTGCTGTGCAGAAAAAACAGCATGAGAAACGACACTGAGCCCGACTAGCAGGCTCAGTTGAAAATATGATTTATGCATAAGTTACTAATTATTTTATAAATTAGGCACTTTAATGACATCGCCAATGCGAAGCTGAGTAGAAGGTGTCAAATTATTCAGCTCAGCCAAGAAATTGGTTTCTAAACCATATTTGCTTGCAAGGCCAATTAATGTATCGCCACGCTTCACTTTGTATTCCACAACAGTTTTTGGAATCACAATATTTTGACCGCGCTGTAAATTAGCACTCGCTTTTAATGCATTCATTTCAGCAAGTTCACGCACTGAAATACCCGCACGGCTCGCAATACTATTTAAAGACTCACCAGATTTAACAGTATATCTTTCAGTGTTTTTACCAGCCGCAACTATTTTAGTTGAAGACTTGGTATCAGCTTTAGCTGTCTCTACTGTAGGCACATCACCTGTTAGCTTTAAACGTTGCCCTACACGAACGCTACTGGTACGTGAAAGACCATTCAATGCAGCAAGATAATCCAACTGTAAGTGGTAACGGTTAGCAATATTACCTAAGCTATCACCAGATTTGACTGTGTAGATCTCAGGTGTTTCTTCTTTAGCATTTTTAGAAGGTTTACTTGGTGCTTCTTCAACTGTACCTGTGAGTTTTAAACGTTGGCCCGCACGTAAACCTGCTGTACGAGACATACCATTTAAGTCAGCTAAATAGCTTGTTTGTAAGTTATATTTACTAGCAATAGCATTTAAGCTATCACCCGACTGTACAACGTATTGTTCTGGAACAGTATTAGTAGCAGGAACTTTTAAAGTTTGCCCAAGCTGTACATGACTACTCGCTTTTAAGTTATTTAACTCGGCTAATTCAGCTAGGCTAATTTTTGATTTAGTTGCAATACTCGATAAAGTATCACCACGCTGTACTTTATAGCCTTCTGTTTTATAAGAAACACTTAGCGTCGCTTTCTCAGATTTACTAGCAGTCTTAGTTTCAGCAACTTCATCTACAGAAATATCTTGTGTAGGCACATTAATTTTTTGGCCTACCATCAAGTTACTACCCGCAGTTAAACCTGAAGTTAATTCAGCAAGTTCCTGATTAGAGAGCGCATAACGATCTGCAATCAATTTAAGGTATTCACCGCGCTTCACAGTATAACTTTTAGTTGCAATGCGTCGTGCATTTGCTTGAACTACTTTTGGTTCTGCTTTAGCAGTTGAACGGCTATTCTTCGGCTCTTTTAACTGTAGTTTTTGCCCAACAAATAAACCATCACTTACTGATAAATCGTTATATTCGGCTAATTGCTTTACTGACAAATTAAACTGGTTAGCAACACCGCTTAAGCTATCATTGGCTTGAACCACATACACATCTGGTTTAGCCGTACTTTTCGAAGTACTTTGAGTTTCTTGTGGTCTAGCATCATAAAGATAAAGACTAGTTCCTACAAACAAAGTCTTTTCTGGATCAATCTGGTTCCACTTAGCAACATCACGCCAGTTCACACCATTCTTCATGGCAATAACTGCTAAAGTATCGCCTGGTTGAATTGTATAAGTACTACGCTTACCTTTAGGCTGTACAACTACGACATCAGTATCAGTTTTGATATAAGGCTTATCTTTATTACGTTGCCCATCTTCAGAGTTAGCTACAGTCGCATCTTCAGCTAAAGTTTTTGGATAAGCAAAACCTCTACTTACCTCTTTACCTTGTTGCTCTGCAACTGACTGGCTCGTCTGAATTGCGGTTAACCTAATTTTGCCATCATAAGGATCGACAATTTCAGTTCCTTGCGGCGCAATTGCTTTTAATTCAGCAACGACTTGATCTTTCTCGGCTTGAGTTGCTTGCGGTTGTAAAGCTTGATCTACAGTTTCTTTTGCGCCTTCAGCACGAACTGCAGCTAAAATCTTTTCACGTTCAGAAGCCGAAATTGGTGGCTCCATCTTAACAGGCTGCTTAATATTAGCTGCATTAGTCACAGCTACAGGAATACGCGGCGCACTCGGTACATCTGCCGATGCGGCAAAGGCAGCTAACGCATCTGAACCACGTGGTGTAGATTTTGAAGGAGTTGAACTGGTCTTCACGGGTGAAGAAGGTTTAACCGGTTGAACTTGCGTTGTAGGAGTTGTTCTTGTTGTTACTGTAGTAGAAGGATTAACAGTTGTAGGTGTAGACGGTGACGTTGCATTTGCCCACCAACCTGAGCCACCACCCGTTTTTTTCCCTTTTAATTTATTATCAATTGAAGGACTTAAATCTGCTGGAATCAAAATACGCATTGGACTCGCAGGATCTACCGCTTCACCACGATATCCTGGGTTTAATGCATAAAGTTCTGCACGGCTTAATCCTGCTACAGAAGCAATTTCATTTAAAGTTAAAGGCGCAGATAAAGTCACTTCACGGAAATGGGGTCTATTTGCAATCGGTGGTAGTTCTACACCATAAGCCTTTGGATTTTTAATAATTTGAGCAACAGCCAAGAAACGTGGAACATAGTTCATTGTTTCTTGAGGGAGTTTTAAAGACCAATAGTCAGTTGGTAAACCCGCAGCTTGGTTGCGGTTAATCGCCTGTTGAATACGTCCCGGGCCAGCATTATAGGCCGCCAAAGCAAGTTCCCAAGAACCAAATTGATTATAGAGACTTCCTAAAAATTCATAAGCTGCGCGAGTCGACTCAACCACATCGCGACGCCCATCATACATACCTGTTTGCTTTAAGCCATAAATACGACCAGTGCTTGGAATGAACTGCCATAGTCCTGCTGCTGCTGCACTACTTGTTGCAGCTGGGTCATAAGAGCTTTCAATTACCGGTAATAATGCGAGTTCTGTCGGTAATCCACGGCGTTCTGCTTCTTTCACAGTATGGTACAAATAACGGCTGGCACGAGCACTTAAACGATCAAGGTAAGGCTGACGAGAAATAAACCAACTACGCTGAGCTTCAATACGGGAATCCCAATGATTCAAGTCCATTTTGAAACCAACGGACATACGCTTCCAGACATCACCATGCTTCAAAATAAGCAGACGATCACCTTCTACAGCGCGCATATCGGTTGCTGAAAGTAAGTCTTCCAAAGAGTCAAGACTACTCGCATCTAGATAACCTGCACCACTCACCTGTTTCGATTTAGAGGTTTTTGCAGATTGCGGAGTCGATGAACAGCCTGTTGTAATACCCAACGCAGCTAAAGCAGAGCTAAGTACGGTAATTTTGAACAATGATGCCGCAGATGGCTGCCACACAAATGTGGTTGGTTTATACATAAAAACTTCCAAACAACTCGCGTAATATTTTTTGGGGTCTGGCCACAAACCCTGGGTCTTCGATGCCATTGTATTAAAGCGTGCAAGATAGACAAGGCAATAATTTGATGTCATTTGCATGGAAATGTTACAAGAAATTAAAAAAACCTTGCTTTGTTACGATGGAACCGAACTTTTTGCGTATACAATACACCATATTCAGTTCTTTTTCTTTTAGTTTAGGTTTCGATTTATGTCTCAAACAATCACACTGTATGTTGATGGTGCATGTCGTGGCAATCCTGGTTTAGGTGGTTGGGGCGCATATGTCATTACCGAGCAGGGTGAACATAAATTATTTGGCGGTGAACCGGATACAACCAATAACCGCATGGAGCTCACTGCTGCGATTGAAGGCGTTGCATTTTGCCCAACCGATGCTCACTTAATTATCTGGACAGATTCAAATTATGTGAAGCAAGGCATTACTGAATGGATTCATGGCTGGAAAAAGAAAAACTGGAAAGATGTAAAAAATCCTGACCTTTGGCAAAAATTAGATGACGTCTGTGCCGGTCGAAATATTGAATGGCATTGGATTAAAGGCCATGCTGGACATGCTGGCAACGAAATGGCCGATGAGCTTGCAAATATTGGAGCTGATCAAACTGCCCTGCAAAAAAAAACAGTTCAAGCAACTGCCCTGCAAGATATAAAAAAGCCTGAAGAGGATTGGTTACTCGATGACCCTTTTGGGTTTGATATGGCAGAAGTAACCGAAGAAGATAATATTGATCTTGAACAGTCCGAAGAAGTTGAGATGATTATTGTGGAAGAAGAAGTTATTGAAGTTGAAGCTGCTAAGCCAGAAAGTAAACAACCCATTAATAATATTCATCCTCAAATTGTTGTGACCGAAGCCAAATTACAATTACAAGGGCCTCGACAACTGATTCTTGATACAGAAACCACTGGTTTCTATTTCCAAGATGGTGACCGCATTATTGAAGTCGGCGCCATTGAAATGATTAACCGGAAACTCACCGGTAGCTCAATTCATATTTATATTAACCCGCAAAAACCAGTGGGCGACTCAGAAAATATCCATGGTATCAGTGATAATTTCTTAAAAGATAAACCGCTCTATGCAGACATTGCAGATACGCTCTTTGATTATCTAAAAGGCGCAGAGATTATTGCCCACAACGCGACTTTCGATATGAACTTCCTTGATATGGAGTTTAGACGCGCAGGCCTTCCTGCGCTTTCTGAAGTATGTGAGGTAACAGATACTTTAGCTTTAGCAAAAAGCAAACATCCAGGACAAAAAAACTCGCTTGATGCCCTTGTAAGACGTTATGAAATTCCAGCACGTGACCGTACTTTCCACGGTGCATTACTCGATGCTGAAATTCTTTCAGATGTTTATCTAGCAATGACAGGTGGGCAGGTTTCTTTTGATATAGATGCCTTATCTCAAAGTGAAAATAGCCTGAACACAGCAAATAAAACCAGAGTTCAAATTGAACTACCAGTTATTCTTCCTTCCGAAGAAGAGCTAAATAGACATGAGACTTGGGTCAAAGAATTTGAGAAAAAGCATGGAGAACCTTGCCTTTTTGCAAAATAAATTTTTGATTCTTTAGCGTTTTTAGCTTTTCCCCTTTGTAAGTTAAGTTATATTAGTCACATAGATTTTTAGCTCAAATTACCGAGCACTACGAATATAACAATTGATTTTTTTGCAAAGGGGAACGTTTATGTCTGAGCATACTTCGATTCATTTCGATCCAACAGCTTTACTCATCATTAAACATGAAATTGATCGTTCAATAAAACTGGTTGAAGGCGCAGTAAGTACTTTAATTGAAGAACAAACACTCCCTTTCGGTATTGATGATGCATTAGAACAATTTAAGCAATGCACTCAAGTCCTCCGTTTAATTGATATCCCCTATCTTGCAAAAATCACTCAATATTCAACTGAGCTGATGCAAAAAATTATTGCGAAGCCAACACAAATTAACACCAATGATGTCGTTGCACTGAGTGAAGGCACGACCATGGTAAAACGGTATATTGAGTTTATCTGTTTGCGTGAATTACAAGTACCTCAGTTTCTTCTTAATACCTTAAACAATTTAGAATTAGCTTTAAATAAACCACTGACCTCTTCTGGACAAGCGATTGCTCCTTTACTTGCAAATACTGCACTTGAACTCCCATTACCAGAAGTATTGATTAATGAAACAACTCAGTTTATTCATCAACTCTATAAGCTATCTCTACATCAATTTTTAAACAAGACAGAAGCTAATCATAATTTTCAAGCTTTTAAACTTGTTGGTACCTATTTGGTCAGCATGGCAAACCACCAGCCAAGCCAACAATATTGGCAACTCGTAAATTATGCTTTCGGCCATATTGATAACCTGCTTTTAAATGATTCGCGCCTACGTGTACTCATTAATATTGAAAGTTATATTGGTCAGTTCTTAGCAAGTCCTGAAACTTTTAAGCCTGATTTGGCTGCACTTGCAGATATTTTAAGTATAGTTATCGCTCAAGAAGATAAGGTTGCTCACCATATTCGCAACCAACTCCATATCGGTGAAGAAATACCTACAGATACTCAACTACTCGTTTTAAGCCGTCATCTTTATGGGCCTGACTTTGACACCATGCACACAGTCAGCCAATTAATATTGAGCGAAATGAACAAAGTGCGTAATGATATTGAATATAACTATCAAAATATGTCGACTGAAAAAGCACAACAATTACAAACGAGTCTTTTGCAATTAGCCTATACATTTAAACTGCTTAATCTTGATGAAGCTGCATCTGAACTATCTCAACAGGCAAATAGTTTAAGTCAGCTCAATATATTAAGTAATGAAAACTATGCTCAGCAGCTTATGGACAGCATTTTGTCTGCCATGAACTCAATTGGTATTTTGGTACGCCAATATACGTCTAGTCGTTTACAGCTTAATGTGAACAATACAAATATTTCTTTAGATCGCCTTGATGAGGCACATCAAGCCTTACTCACCGAGACAAAAAATTTAATTGATTTCATTTGTCAGAGTCTTACGTTGTATGCAAATGATCAGACACAAAATATTGAAGCAATTGCAGGTTCATTAAAAGAGCTAGCTGGCGCAGCCGAATTTCTAGGAAGTACACTTCAACAAGATGCTTTACTTCAAACTGCTCAATTTGTTCAACAACAACTTGAACAAAA
The DNA here is from genome assembly GCF_031799005.1 of Acinetobacter sp. V102_4. Classification (NCBI taxonomy): domain Bacteria; kingdom Pseudomonadati; phylum Pseudomonadota; class Gammaproteobacteria; order Moraxellales; family Moraxellaceae; genus Acinetobacter; species Acinetobacter sp. V102_4. The sequence continues at coordinate 23,360 of NZ_JAVQNR010000053.1, forward strand.
CCAGCCGTTTAATACAGACCAAATTCACTGTATTTTTAATGTATTAGCAGGCCTTGACATGTTGGTTGACAATTTAAAAAATAAACAACCTGTTCTACAATCCATGTTTAATGTAGCATTGTCGAGTAGTCAACAACTTCAAAAAAAGGCAGCTTAATGTCTGAATTATCACTTGCTTATATTTTCCATCATCAACAATTACTGGTTGATCAAAACCTTCAACTACCCAAAGTCGAAAAGTTAGCAAGTGATTTACTTTTCACTCATGATGAGCAGGTCATTGCACGTGACTTGCTTGCTGAGGAAGCTATACCAGAAGGCTTACAACTGGTTCCAATTCGCCAACTCATTACAAGTTGGTCGAAAGAACAGTTTTTGCAAGCGAGCCGTGCCGTACAGTTACTTGAATGGCGACGCAATCATAAGTTTTGTAGTCACTGCGGACACCCGACAGAAGTTCATCCAACTGAATATGCAATGGTGTGCCCATCTTGTCGCTATCATCAATATCCTCGCGTAAACCCGTGCATAATCACCGTCATTACTCGAGGTGATGATGAAATCTTACTGGCGAAGTCAGTCCACAATAAAACCAATATGTATGGTTTGATTGCAGGTTTTGTTGAAGTTGGTGAAACTCTTGAAGAAGCGGTACAACGTGAAGCTTTTGAAGAAGTAGGCCTAAGACTCAAAAATGTTCAATATATGTCAAGTCAACCTTGGCCTTTCCCGAGTAACCTTATGGTTGCGTTTAGAGCAGAATATGAGTCTGGTGAAATTAAACTGCAAGAAGAAGAAATTGCAGATGCACAATTCTTCAAAATTGATCAATTACCTGAAATTCCATTTAAAGGTAGTATTGCTCACTCAATGATTATGCAGATTACCCAAGCTGGGTAATCTGTTGTGTTTTAAACGATATTCTCGTTTAAAACACTTCTTCAAGAAAATGTAAAATAGTTCTTTTAGTCCTAAAATAATGACTAATGAAACTAGAGAGACTGGCCAAAATTGTAATATGTCCAGTTTTAGGAATCACGGCGATATGGCTGTGGTTACCCTTCTCTCTAAGCGCTTGATCCATATCTAAAGTATTGTGTTTTTTTACAATCTGATCATTTTCAGCCATCAAAAGGTAATGTTTAATATTATTTTGATTAACGAAATAATATGGCATGACTTCTTTATAAGAGGTGCTTTGATCAAAAGCATCTTCGGCCAGTGGATCACCTTTATAGTCAAAATGATATGGGCCAGCTAAACCGATTATTGCCTTAATTTTCCCTAAACACTCAATTTTAGTTGAATCAGGGTGATAAACAGCAGACATCACATTAAATGCCCCTGCCGAATGCCCCATAAGTACAATATTTTCTGTAGAAATTTCCAGTTTTCCCTGATTTTGATGCAAATAATTCAATGCCTGAGTTAAGTCATCAACAAAACTTGGGAAAATATTTTTAGGTGCTAACTGGTAGTTAATAACAGCAACGTCATAACCTTCTTTGGCAAATGTCTCACCAATAAAAAGATAATCTCGTTTATTACCATGCTGCCAAGCCCCGCCATGCACAAAAACAATAAGAGGCTGATGAGTTAGCTTTTTAACAGATCGGTAAACATCCAAACGGTGGCGAGGCTTTAGGCCATAACGAACATTTGGAACCTGTTCAAAACCATCTTTTGGCGTAAAACGGTTTAAAGCAAAACTCCCCAAATCATACAGGCGGAACTCTTTATAGAGAGTTCGCGCCTGTTCAATTTTGCTTTGTAGTTGTTCAATCAGATTCATATATTACTGTGCAGTCGAAGCAGGATCTGTTTGGTCAGGATCAATTGCAACAGGTGTTTGAACTGTTGGTTGAGCAATGACGTTATTAATAATCGGTGTAGTTGTTGCACTACCCGTACTTGCAGCTGGTGCAGGTGCCAAATCAACATTATCAATTAAAGTGACAATTTTGGTAACGTTACCGACGTTTTGTAAGACACTATTTAAATCATTAATTTCAGCTGTATTTAAACGTCCCATTACATAAAGTACGCCGTCTTCGGTATGTACCAGAACCTTACTATCAGAAACTACAGGTGCCTTCATTAAAAGAGCACGCGTATTTGCTGTTACACCCGCATCTTGCATGATGGTGTTATAGCTAACTTTGTTACCCACCGTAATATAGTTATGTACAGCTTTCACATCACTCATGGCTTTAAGATTGTCTTCTGCCAATTGTTTCAAGTACGGGTCTGGCACTTGGCCAGTTAATAAAACTGTACTATGGAAGCTTTCGATATTAATACGTGACTGCTTGAAACGTTGATCAAGTTTATAAATGTTGATATTAGCTGTACGTTTAATTGAAGAGTCAATGAATACTTGGCCTAGACTGCGGACCCCGCTATCTGTGCCCACTGGAGCTGTGCCTGTTCCACCAGAAATAAAACTTGCGCAACCTGATAAACTTGCGACACAAAGCATTGTTACAGCAATACGTTTTAACACTCCACCAGACTCCTATCAATTTCTTGGCTTGATCATAAAGCATCAGACTTAAATTTGCTCAAAAGAGTAATGAACTCTTAATCCAAAGTAAATGCATTTTCGATCCATTGCAGATCATAATGGAATTTTGAAAAGTCATGCTGTACTGTTTTTGCAATTTTCTGTGGAAAATCAAAACAAATCACATCAAAACGACAATAAAAATCCTGATAAGATGGATAGCGCTGTAAAAAACGCATCGCAGTTTTGATAATTTTCTTCTGTTTTGCCCACGTTACCATTTCACAAGCCTGTCCATAATTTCCTATAGTGCGTGCTTTTACTTCAACAAAAACTAACTCTTGCCCTCTTTTGACGATTAAATCAACTTCGCCACGGCGTGAATGGTAATTACTTGTGACCCACACATAGTTTTGTGCTTGTAAAAGGTTTAACGCAGTTTGCTCTGCCCATTTCCCCAACTGCTGTGCTAATAACATTTTTATTCCCCCAAAGTAAAAAGTAGCTCTACATGTTTTTATGTGTCAGTTATTTTCTTAAATTCATCTGCTATCTCAGATCTAAATTGAACAAATGAGAATCAGATCATTTTCGAAAAGCTCAAGCTGGCAGACATTGTTCACGCCCAAATCATAATTTCGGGTAAACTACCCCATTAAAATTGTTTATCTGTACGGAGTAAAACCAAATGAGTGCTCAGTTATTTGTAGTAGCCACCCCAATCGGGCACTTAGATGATATGACTTTCCGTGCAATTGATATTTTAAAATCAGTTTCTATTGTAGCTGCCGAAGATACTCGCCAATCAGCACAATTATTTAAGCACTATAATATATCGACTCAACTTACTGCATGTCATGACCACAATGAAAGCAATAAAATTGAGCAGTTAGTTCAAAAACTACTTGCTGGCGATAGCGTTGCTTTAATTAGTGACGCAGGTACACCGCTCATTAGTGACCCAGGGTTTAAATTAGTTCGTGCTGCTCAAGAGCATGGTATTAGAGTCGTTCCTGTGCCGGGTGCGTGTGCAGCGATTGCTGCTTTAAGTGCTGTAGGTTTACCGAGTGATCGTTTTAGCTTTGAAGGTTTCCTTCCATCTAGAGCCTCACAACGTATTTCTCAATTAGAAAAACTAAAAAACGAAACACAGACCTTAATTTTTTATGAAGCACCTCATCGTATCTTAGAGTCTATTAAAGATATGGCTCAAGTATTTGGTGAAGACCGTCCTGTTGGGTTTGCACGTGAAATTACTAAAACCTTTGAAACCATCAAAAAAATGACCTTAAAAGATTTAGTCAGCTTCATTGAAAATGACCATAACCAAGAAAAAGGTGAAATTGTAGTCGTTGTGGGTGGTGCAGCTGCAAAAACAGATCTAGAGCAAGAAAAACTAGACGAGCTTTTAAAGCGCTTACTCCAAGACTTATCTGTTAAAGCAGCGTCTCAACTTGCAGCCGATTTAACAGGAATTAAGAAGAAAATCGCTTATCAACGTGCGTTAGAGTTAACACAATCGTAATTTTTTAATTAAGTATGGTGATGACACAGAATATTTGTCATCACCATCCGTTAATTTTGCATAATAAAATATAAGAATAAGAGTATTGATATGACTGAACAAATTGGCAAACTTGGTCCTCATGAAGGGCAAGAGCTAGAATTATTACTTTCAGGCGAGAAATCTATCGCTTATTTTTATGAAATCCTACCCGTCAGTTTTTTAAAGCATCTCGAACAAGGTACTTTATCTATACTGAGTAAAGATATTGAAACCTCTCTGCCTTTACCCTTTTCAATTATGCTGATCTATAAAGATGCAGCTTTAGCAGATTTAAATGAACTCATGATATGTATTGAAACTTTATTTAAAGAAACTAATTTTGAAAAATGTATAGAACTTGAACGAAGAGTTGGACAGCTTTTAGGTTACTCAGAACAAGATATAGAGTTTTATATTCAGCATATTTCGAATCTTCATTTAAGAAGAAAGATGTAAAGACTATCTCAATATGTGTTTCGCTGACTGCACAATTGTCTCTGTCAGTGCATCTAACTGTTTAGACTGCCTTTTCCAATGGTGCCAATATAATGGAATGTCGAGCTCAGCTTCGGGTATAACATCCACTAAAGTTCCATTGGTTAACAAAGATTGCACCTGTAGTTCAGGAACCATGCCATATCCCAAACCTAATTGAATCGCTTTCACAAAGGCATCTGTAGCTGGAATAAAACTGTAAGGATAGCTCTGCAAAGGCAACCCATAATATTTCAGTAATACCTCTGAATGCATGAGATCTTTATGGTTAAAAATTACAGCTGGTGCATTTCTTAAAGTTTCTCTGGTTACGCCATGTTTAAACCAATCAGCAGCAAATTCAGCCGAAGCCAACATTTTATAACGCATTTTTCCGAGTGGTTGAGCTAAACAGCCTGACATGACCTGCTCTTCTGCCGAGATACATGCGTTGACTTGTCCTGTTTCTAATAAAGTATGTGTATGCGATTGGTCATCAATTTTTAGTTCTAATACTATTTTTTCTTTAAAAAGCGTTTGCTGAATAGTAGGTAGTAACCAAGTTGCTAATGAGTCTGCATTTGAAGCCAGAGCAATTTTGTAGAACTCTGATTCAGATGATTTACCCATCAAACCTTGTAATAAGTTTTGCTCCATTAATCGTGTATGACGTAAATGCTGTAGTAGCGTTTGTCCAGCTTGCGTGAGTACACATGGGCGTCCGCGTATAATTAAAATTTGGCCTAAATACTTTTCTAAAGCCTGCACGCGTAAGGATACTGCCGAGGGAGTAATATATAAATGCTCACCTGCTGCATCAAAACTTCCAATTTCTGCTACTGCAAGAAAGGCTTCACATTGTTTGCTATCCAACATATCAAACCTAAATTTTTTTTAGCTAAACCTAAATATTCTTAATTTTACTTATTTTTTAATAAAAAGTCAGATAATTCCCACATCTGATTTTTTCACCTTACTGTTATGTTCTCTCTTAGTATATTTTTTAAAGGTTTCGGTATTGGTAGTGGCCTAATTGTAGCAATTGGCGCTCAAAATGCTTTTGTTCTAAAACAAGGGCTTAAACAGCAGTATGTATTTTGGCTATGTTTAATCTGTGCGCTGTCCGACTCGATTCTAATCGCTTTTGGTGTATTAGGTTTTGCCGAAATCATGACAGCATCACCAATTTTAATTACGGTCGCTAAATATTTAGGGGCAACGTTCTTATTCGTCTACGGTGCGAAAGCATTCTATGCGGCCTTAAAAACCACTCAAAGCATGGAGCTTGATAGCAGCCAGAAACAGACTTTAACTCAAGCCCTAGTGACCTGTCTTGCCTTTACTTGGCTTAACCCACATGTCTATTTAGATACCATCGTTCTGATCGGTTCAGTTGCAACCCAGCTAGAAGACAAAGTTAGTTTTGCTTTGGGTAGCATTGTTGCCTCTTGGATTTTCTTTTTCAGTTTGGGCTATGGCGCAAGATTATTAAAACCATTATTTATCAATCCTAGAGCATGGAAAGTTTTAGATTTCATTATCGGTATTGTCATGTGGAGTATCGCAATATCGCTTCTCATCTAATGCATTCAAACAGTAAAAAGTACCATGTTTGAATGGTACTTTTTATGTGCTCAAAATTATGCTTGAGAACCCAACACCAGCTTTGACTGTTTTCTTTCTTGCTGTGATTGCTTTATAACAGCATAACCAGAAGATACACCTAAGTAGGCAATGACAAAGGCAACAAATAAATCGGGAAATACACTGCCTGTTCCAAATACCCCAACCGCCGCTAAAATTACAGCAACATTGGCAATAGAATCGTTTCTGCTGCACAACCAAACAGAACGCATATTGGCATCTCCATCACGGAACGCATAAAGCATCAGAGCGACTGAAACATTCGCAATTAAAGCCATCACGCCAATTGCCCCCATCACCATAGGTTCAGGTGGAACACCATGAAAATATGACCAAACCACTTTTCCAATGACAAAAACGCCAAAAGCTGTCATCGTTATTCCTTTCATTAATGCCGCCGTTGCCCTCCAATATAAGCTCATCGAAAGAACAACTAACGATAACGCATAGTTTGCTGCATCTCCGGCAAAATCTAATGCATCTGCCCATAGTGAAACTGATTGGGCTTTGTAACCACCCAAGATTTCCACTACGAACATCAATGCATTAACGATAAGTGCAATCCATAGCGCTTTTCTAAACCGTGGACTCACCTTCTTTGAAGGAGAACATGTTGAAGCACAACCACATCCAGCCATTTTATTTCCTCTAAAACTCTTTTATAGTCATTAAAAACCCTTGAGTAGCTCCAGAGTCAAGCCTTATGAGTCTTTCTATTGGTCAATTATCAAAAAAAGCGGATGTCCCAATTGATACTATCCGTTATTACGAAAAAGTAGGTGTACTTGATCGTATCCAACGTTCAGAAAATAACTATCGTGTTTACACCGAGCAAACACTTAGCGACCTACTGTTTATTAAACATTGCCGTGAATTAGATATTTCACTCAGTGATATTAAAACGTTAAAAGAAATGAAAACTCAGCCTAAACAGGCATGTACGAAAATTGATAATTTAGTAGATAAATACTTAAATGAAGTATCCGAAAAAATTGAACGATTATTACTTTTAAAAGAATCTTTAATTGATTTAAAACAGCACTGCTCTACCAATCGAACAGTAGATGAATGTGGGATTTTAAAAGAACTGCAAAGCTCTCTTTAAATCTATTTTGATAAATTCATACAAATAAAAAAGCACCACTCATGTGATGCTTTTTTAAGATTAATGGTCGCTATGTTCATCAGGAGGAACTTCGGTAATTCTCCCACCCCGAGCTAAAAATGCAGCGATTTCATCTTCCAGCGCTTGGCGCTGTTTCTGTTTAGCAGTGACAGTCAGCGTTTCTGCCTCAGCAAGATCAGTATCACTCATACTGCCTGCTTCTTCATCAGCTGCACCGCTTTCTGCTGCTTTCGCTTCATCTTCATCTACAGCAGAATCTTCTGCATCTTCATAATCATTGATATCTGACATTTCACACTCCCCAGAATGATTTTTATTGCATCATTGCTATGGTCCCAAGACCTCAGAAATTTAGCAACCTCTTTGCATTTAGCAAAGAGCCAATTTGGTCAATTCCGTATCTTTTATGACCAAATTGGTAATGATATATAAATGATTGTTCAAAAAATATCTACTGGCATTTAATTCGCTTAGTAGAGTATAGGCCCAGTAAATATTTTAATGCCTATAGCGGGTACTTTGTAAAGCCCCTAAACCATTTGCTTGTTGCATAAATTTATCTTTTAAAACCGGAATCTGCTCAACTTGCTTAAGTCCCATATTGCGAGCCCAAACTATTGGGAATAATTCACTACTTTCGAGCCAACCAATTGCCGACATGCTATGCATCATGGCGTCATTCTGACCTTTACGGCGATGCTCATAGCGCATTAAAGTTTGTTCATGTGCCCATACACCACGGCTTAAATCGTGAAGCAACACGTCACACAGTACTGCTGCATCAAGACAGCCAATATTTACCCCTTGTCCAGCAAGTGGATGAATCACATGTGCGGCATCACCAATCAAAGCTAAGCCTGCTTTTACGTATTGTTTTGCAGCGCGAGCTTTCAGCGGGAATTGTGCTCTGGAACGAACGTCTAACACCTCACCCAACATGTGTTGGCTTTCTTGAGTTAAAAGCTGCATAAACGCAGTATTGTTTAAAGCTGAATATTCATCGGCATAATCATCTGGTAGTGTCCAGACAATTGATTGCCAGTATCCGTTTTCAGTTTCTTCAAGACTTGCCATAGGTAAATATGCCAAAGGTCCTGTAGGTAAGAAAATTTGACGGGCAACATAATGATGGGGTTTTGCAGTTTTAATGGCACAGCTAATGGCTGCTTGTTTGTAATCCAGTACATCGAGGTCAATAAAAGCCTGTTCACGTACAAATGAATTAGCGCCATCTGCACCAATCAGCAGTTTAGTTTTAAGCGTAGTACCATCTGCCAATTGAATATGCCAACATCCAACACCCTGCTCAATACGAGTAACACGCACTTGGGTACGGTAATCTGTTAATTGCTCTAACATTTTTTGTTGAATGGCAACATTTAATACACTCGGTTCAACCATAGAACCTAACGCTTGTTCCGGCATCGGTCTTTGTATGGACTCATGGCCAAAATTAATTTCACCATAACCATTAAGATTCCAGACTTGCATGCCCGTATAAGGCATTTGACGCGCAAGATCATCCCAAACATTTACCGTTTTAAGCAAATGAATGGTCGCTTGGCTAAGCGCTAAAACACGTGGATTCATCACACTTAATGTTTTCTCAACATCAAGTACAGGAGCCGCATCAAGCACTGTGGGTTGTACGCCACCTTGCGCAAGTAATAAAGCAGTTAAACCACCAACCAATCCACCACCAACAATGACGACATCCAACACTTCACTCATGCTTTTAACCCCATTGCATAGTTAGCCACCAACGGTTTTACACCTGGAATGACGTCAAATGCAATTAATCCCGTATTACGAATTAATTTTAATAATGGATTTTGGTTACTAAAACCACGGACTACAGTGTCACAGAACTTAATCACCCGCTGCTGATCTGATAAACGAGCTTGTTCATAGGCAAGTAAATTATCAGGGTTACCCAAATCATCAGAAGTGCTTAGCTGGTTCACTAAATAACGCACCAAAACATCTGCATCACGTAGGCATAAATTAAAACCCTGTCCTGCAACAGGATGAATTGTATGCGCTGCATTACCCATTAAAATAACGCGACCTACAGCTTGTTTATGTGCAAGCACTTGTGAAAGTGGATAGCTGAAACGTTTACCCGTTTTTTCAAATTTACCCGCTCGGTCACCGTAAGTTTGTTGCAAGGCACTTAAGAAGTGTTGGTCATTTTCATCGCCCAGCCATTCATTTTCGGTGCCTTTTTTTACAGGCCATACAACCGAACGGCGATATTCACCCGGTAAAGGCAATAAAGCTAAAGGACCTAATGCACTAAAACGCTCAAAACCAACATGCTCATGCGGTTTCGATGTCTGAACCGTAGTGACAATTGCAACCTGATCATAATCATGAACATCCACACCGACGCCAATTGCCTGACGACAAAAAGAATCACGTCCATCAGCCGCAATTAATAATTTTGACTCAAGCTTTAAGATTTCATCACCACGCTGAGCCTCAATATGTACTTGTTCAGCATCTTGAGTTAAAGCTGTAACCTGTACGCCATCAATTAGCTCAATCAAAGGTTGCTGACGCACTTGAGTTAACAGAACACGACCAAGCCAAGCATTCTCAATCACCTGCCCAAAGCTTTCGACTTTTTCTTGTTCTGCTATTAAACGTGCTTTACCAAAACTGCCTTGCTCAGTAATGTGAACTTGTAAAATTGGAGTCGCATGTTGCTGTAATGCATCCCACAACCCTAGCTTCTGATAAATTTGCACACTACGACGCGATAAAGCCGTATTACGCGCATCAAAACTCGAATGGTAAGGGGCAACATTTTGATCATCATAGTTCGGGTATTTCACGGCTTCTAATAGCTTTACCGCAATATTAGCCTTCGCAAGCATGAGCGAAAGGCTCAACCCCACCATTCCCCCACCTACAATAATCACTTGTTGTTGCATCGAGTTTTGCTCCTTTGGCGAATACGTTTAATTATGCTTTAGCTTGCGCCATTAAATGTTCAATATCTGCAATATCTTTAACTACATTGGCAGTTAGAACTCGTGGACCTTTTGAGGTTGCGACCACATCATCTTCAATACGAATACCAATACCACGCCATTTTTCATCTACAGTTTCATCATCTGGTGCAATGTATAAACCAGGTTCAACTGTAACAACCATACCCTCTTCATATTGACGCCAGTCTTCACCTTTTTTGTAAGATCCAACATCATGTACATCCATACCTAGCCAATGACCTGTGCCATGCATATAAAACTGACGGTATGCTTCGGTTTTGATAAGTTCGTTAACATCACCTTTGAGCAAACCTAAATTAACTAAGCCTTCAGTTAAAATTTTGACTGCAACTTCATGAGGTTCACGGTAAGAATTGCCAATACGAACTGCGTCAATGGCTGCATATTGAGAAGCCAGTACAACTTCATATAAGGCTTTTTGTTCAGCACTAAATTTGCCATTTACTGGGAAAGTACGGGTAATATCCGATGCATAAAACTCATATTCACAAGCTGCATCAATCAAGACTAAATCGCCATCTTTGAGTGGCTTATTATTTTCAACATAGTGCAAAATACAAGCATTAGCACCACCACCAACAATACTGTTATAAGAAGGCACACAACCGTTTTGCCCAAATATATAATTCAGCTCAGCTTCAAGAGCATATTCCATCATGCCCGGACGTACCATTTGCATCGCACGCGTATGCGCTTCAGCACTAATATTTGCAGCAATTTGCATCAGCTCAAGTTCTTGTGGTGACTTAACTAAACGCATTTCATCGACAATACGGTCGAGCTGTACCAATTGAGCTGGAGCGCTCTCATGTCGGTGCTCGGCATCTGCTTGTTTAATCCACTGGCAAACTCGCGCATCAAACGCAGCATTGTGCCCAATCCGATAATAAAGACGCTCTTTATTTAATAACTTTTCAATAATCTCTTCATCAAGTAAATCAATTGCATATGCTTCATCTGCGTCATAATCTTCAATTGCACCATCAATGCCTGCACGGTAACCATTCCAGATTTCCATCTCACGATTACGTTCACGGCAAAAAAGACTATAGCTATAGTCATCGTCCTCGAAAGTTTCAATGACAGCAACTGCCTCAGACTCAGCAAAGCCAGTCAAATAGAAAAAACTACTATCGGCACGGAATTTATAATCCGCATCACGATTACGGTACATTTCCTCACGCGTTGCAATAATTGCAATACTGTTTGGACCCATTTTTTCTGCCAGACGGTCTCTACGATGTCGAAAATCAGCTTGAGGCAATTTCATAATGATCTACTTGATTTAGAATTTTAAAGTCAAAAAATAAAATACAACCAATAACACATCGCCTCAATTAGCTTGGGCGATGTGGAGTAAACATTTCTACAATAGTTTGTTCTGTGTCTACAGCAGCAGATTTAATTTTTGCATGAAAGTTTTTCAATAAAGAACTGTCAGCTACAGTGATTTTTTTTCTACCAATAGACAAGCTTACAGGGATTAAGCGTACAAATTCATACAATTCTTCGTAACTGCTTTCACCTTCCTCATCATTATCAGAGTCTTCAAATTCGACCGCTGCAATATCTTGAAGGTTCTCAATCAACTCACGTTCATCATCACGAATATGACCCGAAGCCAACCCAAAACCTAATACAACACCCGCACACCAATCTGATAATGCTTGTACACGCTCTTGAAGCGTGTGTTCATCATCAGGAAGCATTGGTAAATAATCTAATTCATCATCAGATATAGCGTGAACGACATCTTCTGCTTCATCAGTTAATAGTGCTAAAGCATCTTCACTTAACTCTGGCACATTAAGGGTTGTTAAAATTTGTGACCATTCTTCACGCGTTGGCGCTTCTGTCACACAAACAATACCTGTTAACAAACCATGTAACTCACTAGGGCTTGAAATTTCTTCAATTCCTTCAAAATGAGCGTTCCAATCTGTCCAGCCTGAAATATCGTCTTGCATTCGTTTATCCAATCTCTATACTTTGTATATATTACCTTTGATTGCAATTCTGTGCGACCTCGTTATGTTAGAACAATTACAGCGGCTACAAGCGCATATTAGCGTATTAAAAACACGCTTACATCATTTAGAGAGTGAACATGCGGCACTCTCAGAAGCTAAAGAACTGGCTGAAACAGAGCATCACGCACAAGTTGTGCAAAAAAATAGTATTATCACTAAAAAACAAGAGGAAATTGAGTCGGTAACTGAGCAACTATCTCAGTTAAAAGGTCAATTTCAACAATTGAATCAGGATGCTAACACACTTGCTGAACGTTATAGTCGATTAGAAAAAAGTACGACTGATTTAAAAAATCGTTTTCAAGAAATTCTTGCCGAACGAAATGAATTACGTGTTGCAAAAGAAAAGTTACAAGCCCACCAGCGTCAAACCCAACAAGAGCTTCATGATTTACAACAAGATCGTGATCGTTTGTTACAAAAAAATGAGCTTGCCAAATCAAAAGTTGAAGCCATTATTCAACGTTTAGGAATTTTAGGTACTGCCCAAGATCAGCATGCTCAAGAAATTCAGCAGCTTGCCCATCCTAATGCTGAAACTGGTGAGGAGACCCAATCATGAGTGAACAAGTCATGGTAGAGCTTAGGCTGATTGAGCAGACCTTTAGACTCGCGACTACTTTAGATAAAAAAGATGAACTTGAACGTGCAGCAGAACTTCTCAATGAAAAGTTTAATGAGATGCGTCGTAGTGCTCCACGTGTTGAGCACAATAAACTGGTCATTATGGTTGCTCTACAACTGACTCAAGAAGTACTGAGCCTTAATAAGTCTTTGCAAGAATACACTCACTGTGAACGTTTACTGCAAACGATCTTGGATGATGTTGAACAAATTGTTTAATAAACTATCCATATAAAAACGCCTTGCTCTATGAATAATAGATGCAAGGTGTTTTTTATTTAGACTATTAGGACAATTGAAAATTATTTTATGCTTGTTAGTGTACAAAGCTTCATCAAACGCAAACTAAGTTTACAGTTCCAGAGGTTTAGGTGATTGCCAACATGGTCAGATCGGTTATACTTAAACTGTCTCTGGGATGTTCGCCAGCGGGTCTATTCCCCTGCCGATACTTAAACTTATGGATGTGTTCTGTATATTTAGAGTGTATGCCTACCTTCGTGTAGGAAACCCAGCAAGTATACGTCGCCTCCACCTTGAACTCATCGGGTTCAGGGTAACGACACATGCAGCGGCATCTTCGGAGCATTTATTTAATTATAAAAACAACAACTTAAGACAAGAATCATCAATTTAAAAACCTATTATTTTCAACAAAATCAATCAAAAATAGGCTTATAGTAGGCTTCAAAAATATTGTGGTATATTGCTGCGTATCGTTTCGTACTTTTAAATCACCATGAGCCAAAGATATAAACTTACAAAAACATTTATCGATAGCATTCCCCTCGAAGAAACAGGAAGTAAATTTTATCGTGACTCAGTTACTATTGGTTTTGGTTTAATTGCAACTAAGTCAAAAACCTATTTTGTTGAAACGAGAATGCCAGACGGCCGCAACAAAAGGAAATCTATTGGTAAACATGGTGTATATACTCTTGAGCAAGCACGTACTGAAGCTAAAAAAATATTGTTAATGATGCATCAGGGCATTGATCCAGTTGCTCAAAAAAGACAATTAAAGAATGACTTTAAATCTGAAAAAGAAGCAAATGAATTAATACCAACGCTTGAACAAGCTTACGAAGTCTACAAAAGTAAAAAAAAGCTAAGTGCTAATACGATTGATGCTTATGACCGATGTGCCAATGATTATTTTAAAGATTGGAAAAACATCAAAATTACTGAAATTTCTCAGAAAATGACTTTAAACAAGCATATGGATTTATCTGTGCGAAGTTTAGCGCAGGCAAATCTTGCAATGAAGTTTTTATCAGCTGTCTACAACTTCAATGCCTCAATTCTATATAACGATAATGATGAAAAAATTATCATAGAAAAAAGCCCTGTCGGCATTATTTATAAAGAGAAGAAATGGAACAAGATAAAACGCCGTAAGGGGTATATTCGAGCAGACCAAATACATGACTGGTCACTTGCTGTATGTACAAATTGGTGGTCAGGCAACCAAAATTTAAATCATCGTGCATACACAAATCAGGACTTCTTACTCCTGTTGATCCTAACCGGATTTCGCAGAGAAGAAGGTGAAACAATGGAATGGACAAATGTTGACTTAAAATATGGAACTATAAAAATTCAGGATCCCAAAAATCATGAAGACCTTCTCCTACCGATGGGAGAAATGCTTTGGTATATTTTGGCAGAACGAAAAAAACTTGCTGGCAATAATAAATACGTTTTCGCTGGTGATACGCTTAATTCACATATCGTTGATAAACGTGAAGCTCGTTATACGATAACTGAAGCAACTGGCATTCAATTTACATTTCATGACTTGCGGAGAACCTTCGGAACAATCGCAAATAGCTTAGCGATAGGTAGTTACACAATTAAAAAACTTATTAATCACACAGTTGGTGATGATGATAATGATGTAACCGATGGGTATGTCCAAGTGACATTTGATGATCTTCGTAAAGCTATGAATATGATTGAAAATGTTGTGTTATCTGACGTTTCAAAAGCTTTGATTAAAAACAGATTCTACTTTGAACAAAAATCAATAAGGTATATGAAAGAAAAATGGGTTGAGCATAACAATATTATTATAAGCAGAAATTGTAAATAGTTGGACTGATTAAGGTGATCCTAAATATTAAATCACTTAATGAAAATTTGAGAATCAGCAAATGAAATATTGAGTCTATTTTTATATCGAGCACACAATTAAGTATGGTGAACCATTCTATAAAGAAGCAGGTTGCGACCTCATTAGAATCGAAAATCACAATGTCGCAGAACTGCAAAAAATATCATTGCGCAACTCAGCCCGTTACTGAATAAATTCTTTAGAGTATAATCACAAGATTTTTTAAGACAATCATGAAGGTTGGTAAAAATCTAATAGCTGTTGATATAAATAATTAAAAACTTGTAAACGTTTAAGGTGGTTTGAATCCCATACGATAGTTACAACCCTTATTTTTATAAATCAGAAATTGTTTCCCAAGCCAAAATTAAAGCCATAAGGATAATTAAAATACCACCCACAAGATTCACTGTTCTCATACCTTCAGTATTGGAAAAAAAACGGCTACTGATGATATGAGCAACAGCTACCCATATACAATCAATAAAGATACCTAATATTATAGGTACAAGCGAGTAAATCATTAAACTATAAGTTGGATTAACAAAATCATCACTTAAAAAACTCGGAACAATTACTCCAAACATAATGAAAGCTTTGGGGTTAGTCATTCCAACGATTATCCCCGCTGTCACAGACTTCTGACTATTTTTTGAATCTGATCTGGTATTAGATGTGATTGCTTTAGAAGATGCCTTAATATACTGAATACCAATCAATAAAAGTATGATTACTCCTAATATCTTAATTCCAGACAAAATAATATTCGACTTTAAAATCAGCGAACCAATTCCCAAGGATAAAATAACTGCAACACAAAACATGCCTATAGCATTTCCTATAACACTTCGTAATGCATTACTTCTCCCTTCTGTTAAGACTTGACTGATAAAGAACATAATACTTGGACCAGGAATAGCGATAAGTATGGAACTAGTGATGATCAATCCTACTAAACCACTAGATGGAGTATGAATTATCATTAAGCCTAATCCTCTATTATTAACCTGTTAAAACTATAAAATATGTGTGAATCTATCTTCAGCTAAAATTCCCACTTCTAGAATTTATTTTAATCAAAAATGTTATTTGTTAAGACTCTCTAAACTTAATGCTGCGATAGCGGATATCACAGCACAAGAATTTTCTTAAGAAATTGATATATAATGCTTAATATCAACTTCTTACCTGTTATTGTGAAGTATCTGATAACAGTGCTAATGTTGGCTGAATACTTAGCGCTTCAGAAATTTCATCTGCTGTCATTAGAGGGTAGCATTCGTCTATAAACTCTTCATAAACTGGTAATATACTTCTCCGTATTTCCAACCCAAGAGCACAAGAACATGCATTAAATGCCACATTCTTATATTGGTCAACATTAGTCTCTTTATCCACATAATCATCTAGATCCCAACGTCCTATGAGACTTTCTTGCATGTGAAATTCTTCTAGCTCAACTTCATTGTGATATACATGAAAAACTGGGTGGATGTATGCGCTTTTTGATGTATCAAAGTGATCAGCTGGAAGCGTAAAATAATGTGTAGGAATTTCTCCATTGCCATAACGAGAAAAGCCATACTCAAAAACAACTTCAATCCGTTTATTAACGCCCTTCCATCGCTCTTGGTTGTATTTACGAGGAAATGCCGGCCAAACTTGAGCTAAATAATTTTCAGTATCCTTTTTCTCAAAGGTGATCATACTTCCAAAATAGCTGTAAAGTTCGAATAAAGGCATTGTAGTACTAACCATTCCTACCAAGAATGTAGAGAGCGAGTCAATTCCATCTGAGGGATTATTGATAGATATTTCACATTCAAAGACAGGCTTTAAAGGCATGTCATGGTATAATTCTGCAATAATATGTCCTAATGCCTGAATATTGCATCTAAATCCATGAACAAAGCCTGAAGCAGCATCAGGATCATTAATACGAGTTGGAGCACCAATAAAATATAAATTAGGTATATTAACTGATTCCCACGATGAACTGAGCAAACAATATTTATCTCTTTCATCGCATTCAGGCTTAACTGTCTCCATGTCAAAAATGTCGGACATTGTGTAGTTAAAACCACAACATATAATTATTTCATCAATAATACCTGTCCTCCGCAGCCAACGAGGAGGGTTCCAATGGGGGCAAGGTGTTTCATATTGAATAAGCAATCTCCCCTCATCTTTACCACTTGTAATTCGACTCACTTCAACAATACGGTCACTAACAATATTGTTATTTGACTTTAACTGCATCAAGTCAAAAACGTCAGATACTTGTCCACGTATATCGTGTACGTTATGTGTTTGACGTGCAAACTTTGGTAAGGATCGTGTCATTACTCTTGTTTCAGCTGTTATATCAACTAAATAATGTGCGATCTCAAAAGCAGAGTTACCGCGCCCAAGTACTGCTACAATTTTATTTCTATATTTCACATTTGCTGTATCTGGATCAAAATTTTCATATAAAGTATATGTATCATCTGTTAATCCTTTAATATCTGGAATAATAGGCTCTGATCTTCCAGTACCACAAAAAATTCTATCAGCAGAAAAGCTCAGTGTATCTGATACATTGATAAAAAATTTTCCTTCTTTTTTTGATATGTTTCTAACTCTTGAATTTGTAAGTATTGAGGGCATTAGACCCATGGCTTTAGCAACATATTGAAGATATTTTTTGTAAGTCCTTGCTGATGGCCAATGTTCAGAAGTCCATTCTGTAAACAATAAATTTGGATCTTTTTTTACATCTTCAGCACTTATAGTACTAAGTGTATGCCAATCGTAGCGCATTCGATAAGTATGTGCATCTCCAGGCACATATTTTTTATTAAGGGAAATTAGTTGTCCGCATACGGGTAATTTATCCCACTGGCCTCCTACTGTTGGGCTAGCTTCAAGTAAAAGATAATCAATACCTCTCTTATCAAACTCAAGCGCTAGATTAAGTCCAGCAGGACCACCACCAACAATAATATTAGAATAATGTTTGATCACAATTAAATCTCCTTATTAGGAAGTTATGAGCAATTATTTTTACACTTCACATAAGCTCTAAGTGCCTTATATATTTACAAAATTAGAGTTCTTTAAAAATTTATTAATAAATATAATGTGTTTATAAGACTTTAATTAATAAAATATTTGTATCTAAAATATTTAACATTAATCAATTTTATAAACTAATTAGTTTTAAGACTTCTTGCAATCTATTAAATCAAAATTAAAGACTTCTAATAATTGCTCAAAAAGCATACATTTATTTTTATATTTATAATCTATATTTTTGTAAGGATTTATTATGAGTAAATATTTTTATTTAAAAGTGTAAAATATTCAACCATGTAAACCACAGCAGAATGCGTATATTGAGCGCTATAATCGAACCATGCATTATAGTTGGCTAAGCAAACATTTATTTGATACTTTGGATGAAGTACAAGATTATGCATTGAGATCGAGCACACTCCCCCGTCAAAAAAGCAGATTGTTGCCAGCCGATCTTTTGGCGGTCGCGTAACTGAGCTAACTGACTTAAAAGAAGCTATCTCAATGTATGCTCAAGATGCATGTAAAAGGCTACGTGATGAAGAGCTTTTATGCGGATGCATGATTGTTTTTGTACAGTCAAACCCTTTCGATCCTAACATGCCGTTTTACAATAAATCTATTACAGGCTCTTTTTCAGAACCAACGGACTGCGCTATTGATTTTGCAAACGCTGCGACAAGGATGGTGGCTGAAATCTATAAGGAAGGGATTAAATATAAGAAGTGCGGTGTTGTTCTAACAGGTCTTGAGCCCAAATCTGGACATACTTATGACCTTTTAACCGACTTTAAGCACATAGAGAAAAAGGAATGTTTAATGCAGGCAATGGATGGTATCCATAGCAAGTTTGGAAAGAAGAAGTTAGGAATCGGACCGTGTTTTGTTCCTGGTCGAAACTGGTCGATGTCGCGGGATAAATTGAGTAGAAATCCTTTTAGATGGGATCAGTTAACAATTGTTAAGTAATTTATAGAAGAATACTAAATTCTTATAAACTTTTAATATCCTGCTTTTAAAGTATTGATATTTATATTTCTAAAAGATAAGAGTTTTTTGTGTGACAATAGAAATATAAAACTTTCTCTATCTAGATAGTGTATAATTACAAATTCCAAAAAGTGGAATTTAAAAAAATGATCATCACTAAACTATATGTAGACAATTGGTATAGCTTTGTTGATTGTGAACTTGACTTAACTTATTCAAGAAAAATTAATGATTCTACAATTTCATATGAGTATTTACCAAATTTTGAAAATATAAGATACAAACGAGTAGTAATTTTAACTGGAGCTAATGCAACTGGTAAAACATCTTTGGCTAAAATTTTAGTAGCTATAAGAAGTTTTATTAATTACAAAGAAGTTAATCACTTTTTTAAGGAAGGAATGCATCCAGATAAAAACGAGTTAGTTTTTAATATTGAATTTATTGATAAAGCGCCTTCAACAGAACCTGCAGTAATAGGTGAGAATTACTATAGTTATATTCATTCTTTAAAAGTTAAAGTATTATCAAATGAAAACAAAGAAAGAAGTCGTTTTCATTTTACGTATAAGGCCGTTGAAATAAAAAAATCTGACAATATACAGAAACTAAGAGATTTATTAGAAAAATTAGATGAAAATTTTTCTTTAAAAGGTAGAGAATCATTTTACTTAAGTAATTATGATGAGGATTATTCTAGTGTTAGGTTCAAAGATGCATTATTTATCTTTAATAATTTAGAACTTAGTATTGGATGGAATTTTCTTTACAACGACCTTTCTGATGATTCTAAGTTTAAATTTAACGAATCTCATAGTAAAGAAATTTTAAGTGCTGTATTAAAAACTTTTGATCCAAGTATTGTTTCTGTAAATGAAGCATTAGAAAAGGGCGAAAGTGAAACTAATGGTTTCTTTATTAATTTTTATAATAAAGATAAAATTTACATAAGTAATGATGGGAAAATTTCTACCGACAAAAGGCATCTACTTTCATTAGGTACTTATGAAGCTATAAAAATAGCTAGTTTAATATCTAGTATAATCAGTTCTAAAGGTCTAAATGGTTGTACATTTTTCTTGGACGAAGGCATGTCACATGTTCAGTCCGAAATTGAAAGGGCGATTATTGCTTTAATTATTGAAAAGATGAATAAATATAGTCAATTTTTCTATACTACTCATAATTATGATATTTTAGATATGAATCTCCCTATACATAGTTATCTGTTTATAAAAAGAGATAGCAATCATAATTCCATTTTTATTAAAGCTGAAGACAACTTTAATAAAAATGATCGATCTATTATTAATTATGTTAAAAATGATGTGTTATGTACTTTGCCAGACACATATTTAATAGATGAGCTCATGATGGAAGATTAATATTATGAAAAACGATATTAATATCTATTGGGTTGAAGGTGAATGTGAGATGATTTTTATTAAGTCATCTCCATTTTTAGGTAAAGCTGAAAAGGTAGATTTATGTGAAATTCCTCTAAATAAATTAAGATCAAGAACAATTAAGCTTCCAGCAAATAAGAAAAAACTTTTGCTTTATATAATATTTGATACAGATGTATTAAAGAACTTCCCAGCAAAATTAGATAATTTTCTTCAAAATTTAAAGTATTTAGAAAATAATGGATATCAATTAAGACTCTTACAACAAGATATTGACTTTGAAGATGAAATAATGAAGTGTAATAATATTAGCTCATCAAAGTTTAGAGAACTTTTTGATATTAGAAACCAAAAAGAGTTCAAAACCAAAATGTTGCGTGAACATCAAATGCATAAAAAGATTATAGAAAAAATACCAAATTTAAAGCTTTGGGAAAGTGAATTATTTTATAAACTTAGCACTCATATAAACAAGCAATCATCCTACAAAAAACTGCCAACATCTTAAAACAAAAGCCCTAATCAAAGGGCTTTTACACAAATGCCTATATTCACATTACTATTGATCGTATGAGCTGTGCATCCTGATAACAGAATGCACAGCAATATTAAAGCTTTCATGACATCCAACTTTTAATTTTAGCTAAATTGGTTTTACGATCATCTAAGCCATTTGTACCACCATTGATACGGCGCGTGATAGTCAAAACATCATCTCGATCAGAAAGTTCATTTAATCCATTGTTAACCCAAAATTTGCAGGCAACCAGTAAACCAATACTTGGAATAGCGACAAGTTCGGGGTGTGATTCAAAATCAATGCCCAATGCTCGACCATATTTTTGATAGTTTTCTCGTCCAGTCAACTGGATGGGACCACGCCCTTTAAAACGCACTCCATCGCCAGCCATAATATTGCCCAAGTCTTTACGACCTTCATAAGCTGCACCACTTGCGATTTCTTCCATATATCGAAAATTACCCGATTCATGTGCAAGCTGTGCAATGAAGTGAGCAAAGCGCAACTCATTGTAGAGAATCGCATAGTCTTTGAAGTGTACGTTAGCTGCTAATGCCAGTTCTTCAGCTCGGCTTTGATTTGCGCCTAGCTTCTTAAATAAGGCTGTAAGAGTGCCGCGCCCTATCTTCCCGTCAATTGCAACACCAAGTGTTCTTTGTAAATTGATAAATTTCATTTCTCTTTTCCTAAGGTAATAAAAAACCGCCCGAAGGCGGCATTAACTGTTTTCGATGTCTCTTTTGGCTTTCTTAACTTCTTGGATAACTTCGATAATGGTCTTACCTTCCTGTTTATCAATGAAGTTAAAGATCCACCGGACTAGAGCCCATCCGGGTAAACCGCAAATAAAGAAGAAGCCACCGAGTGCAATCATCCCCCAAATATCAGTAACCCATTCATGAAGCCCCCACTTCACGATAATGAATGAACCGCCTGCCAAGCTTGATACAACTGTACAAATCAAGCCTACGGCCCACTCTCTCGGTGAGCGAGGCATACGTGTCATTAAAACAACTGCTGCAACTAATGCGATTGCCAGCGTAATCATGATTGCCGCCCCATAAAATTTTAATAGTGCAGTTAAACCGCTAGTGGAAACTGGTTCCATTTATTTCTCCAGAAAATGAGATAATAAAAAAAGCCCTAAGCTTTTAAGCAAAGGGCTGATGATTTATTGGATAAGAATAGAGTTGCAAGTTCTTAAAGTTAACTGCTCCTCCGTTTGTTTAAGCTTTCACAGTGTAAGCTCAAAGATTTTCCTCATACAATCTTTAATGTCACGATTGTGTTTGTGGTTAGGCTAGCAGCAGTCAAGTTCTGATGATACAAGCGAACATTACCATTTGAGATAACTTCTGCCCACATTCTACTAGATGCGCCCAATGAAGGACTTGTACCTACTATTACTGGTGCTCCTAATGTAGAACGCTCTAGTGTTATATCCGTTGACTTAATTTCATTAGCTTCTAGTGTGTTGCTGTATGGAACATTACGTCTACCAATGGCGTTAATATCTCTAACTGATGGAGCAAGCATAAAACCAACAGGAACAGAAACGGTACCAGTTGTTAAAGCTGACGTACCAGAAACTATCAACTTCTTAGAGTAAGAACCATTTTCATAAACTCGACCGACAACATCATATTGTGAGGAGTTCAAAGTTATTCTAGAACCAATACCAACCCGACTTACAACATTTGAAGTTGACGTATCAATTGCATTAAAACCTACAATATTTAATATAGCATTTGACGCAATATTATAGCGAGATGAATGAGTATGTCCTCTTGACACAATTAAGCCATCTGAAACAAAAGCTGTTGCTGTATTATAATGTGCTCGAAATACATCATTTGTTTCAAATGTACCACCAGTAGTATCACTGACAATCCATTCATTACCTAAATCACCAACTCTTGGCTCATAATCAGCATATGTTGGCATGAATGGGACTCCACCTGAGTATGCTCCAATATGTTCAATTTCAACTTGTGAATTTGCTGGAATAGTAATAGTAACATTACCCTCCGACGCATTTTCAGAAGTGATCTCACATGCTGCCATTTTCCATCCATTATTATAGTCATACATCACTTCACCAAGTGAAATACGTTCATTTGATGAGTTAACCCAGGCATTAGATTTTAAGTTTGCATGATTAAAATTCCCTAAAATAGATCGATACAACATGCAAACTTTTGTTTGAACTGATTGAGTATTAATAGGAATAACTATGTCTATTGATGAAATTGTAGGGTTAATTAATCTGATTCCATATTTAGTTGTAAAGCCTGTATGGACTGACTGATATCGTAAGACATCATATATCAATTCATTACTCGATACTGCACAACCATATAAGCCATACTTAAAGTCTGCTTGAGGAAAGAATTTAAAGAAATTGGTAATCAGGGATGCACCTGCGCCAAACTCAAAGCCAGAATGATTTAAATACTCGTTATTTTGACGACCACTTGTAAAATGTCGGCTTGGAGTTCGAACACCTGTGGCTGGATCGAAAGTGCTATATGTGTTAGGAACGAAGCGGACACAAATATCTTCAGGATGCTTAAATAGATGACTAGCATCAAACTTGAAACCGTCGAAACGCTCTTGCATTTCAAGATCAAATAGGATATTGAACCATTCAGAATATCCTCCACCCCAATATGACCCATGACAAGCATCATATATTAGCGCATTAATCATATTCTGCTGATTAGGCGGGGCGATGTTGAAGCCGTTAAAGCTTGAGCCAGCACCTTTATTGATAACCATGTAATCAAATTTATGTTTACGCTGAACCCCTACAATATTTCCTCCACCAACAGTCAAATTAGAGGCTTGTAATACGTTAGATGTATTATAAAAGCCTTGGATACATTCTTGGATTGCAACGTTTTCAACAACGTTCTCATAAAAGTTTCCTATACGTTTACCATTTGTCCAGGGTGAGGTATCAATACCATATAATGAAACACCATTATCAAATCGTTCAATAATTAGATTTTCAAGCCGCCACTTGTATGCGTTACCACCATCAAGACATTTTCCAGCATGTAGTGTTGCATCAGACACTCTTGAAACATTACCAATCATGATCAAATTGGAAATTTCTACCATGCCAATGGTTTGCGTATTCCAGCCTGTGCTAATTTGATAGGCAGCCGCCATTTCTTCTCGTGGAGTTGACCACATATCCTTTTTTGAGCTTGGGTTAAAGAATAATGTGGAATTATTGCCCTCAATTTTTGTATTTGTTCTAATTGGCAATGTATCTGTGATGTAATATGAACCATGTGGGATCTCAAATGTATATTTACTATAAATATTTGAGGAAATAGCTTTACTGATATTTGTATGAATAACGTATTTATTCATATTAAGCATGTTCTTAAACGCTTGGGTGTCATCATGTCCAGATGCGTAATCAAGTACCTCTGGTGTTGTAAACACTAAATCACCATACGCTCCAAACATGTAGGGATTTAGCACATTACTTGCTAGCTGACGAACCCATCCATTGAATATAGTTCCACTATCATTTTGAGTAGATTTTGCTGAATCATAAATAAAGTGGCCACCACCTCGACTTTGCCCTGAATAATAGGATTTCACATAAACAGTTTGCCCATTTACAGGATTTTGAATATTCAATAATTCACTGATAGATTCTATAACATCCATTCTTAGCTACCTTAATTAAAATTAATAGGGTTAAAGTCATTTATTCGAATATCACATTTAGATTGAGTTAATTTAAAAAATTACAGTCACTCACCAAATATAGCTGATAAAAAAGCACCAATATGGGTGCTCTAAGTTCTTTTAAAGTATTAAAGGGTTTGTAAAATTTGTCCTCCATTAATCAATTGAGTTGTCAGTGGCGCAATTCCAATAATTGCAGATCCACCAGCACCTGGTTGGCCTTCTGTTGTTCCGTGGTAATTCCAGTTCCAAGTACCACTATTTGTAGACTTGGTGCCACGCTGTCCCCATCCGCCACCATCACCAGATAAAGGAGATCCATAGCGGTCATTTTGAGTTCGGTATCCTTTACCTGGTATCACAGCCTCCGCATCAGTGACTTTTACAACCATCAAATACCCGCCTTCAAAATACCAACGCCAGTCCTGAGTATCGTTGTAAATTGGCTGTCCAGTCATAATCCGACCAAACGGTGCGCCAGCTCCACCGGGAATTCCTTGAACTCCATAGCTAAGCTCAGTATAGATACCACTCGGTGTAGCACCACCACCTGAACCACCTCGAGCCAAAGTTCCACCATCGATAATAAGATTCAATTTGCTATGCCGGTTCATTAAACCTGGGGCACCTTGACATCCATCACGCCGCGTTCTGGTAAAGGTATAATTTGGATCACTAGACCAGGCACCAAATGCCAAATGTGGCAAACCGCCATCACCGCCACGCCCAACCACTGAACCTTTGATCGTAAGATTTACGATAAGATCGGAAGGAAATACTCCTGTATCGATGGCTGGTAACTCTGATGCAGCAGGAACAATAAATTCACGCGTAACTGAATTATTATCAAATTTATAAACCATTCTGGTTTCCGGTCTAAGTGAACTAGAACTCGAAACCAAAGCACCGGCTTCAACAATAAAGCTAATTTCTCCAGTTGTTGGCAAGTCACCTCTTTGCATCTGATATAGACGTGCAAGATTAATATCTAGCTGGTCATAACGGATGTAAATCGGAGAATCATCGACTGGTACATCAATAAAATCTTTATCGTTGAGATAATACCGAACATCGTAATTTACTGCCGTAATGGTATTTGAGAACTTATCAACTGGATCTTTTTTAGCAACCAAGTAAGGTAAGGAGTCCTTTGTATCATCATTAACTACCGTATAAATGGTATTAACAAAATCATCAGAACTTAGCTTTAGAGCTCCATTTGGTAAGCGTCCTAAAACCACCTTGTTCTTAGCAGATCCAGCGGTGATAGGAATAAGATCAACAGAGCCATCGCCCATTTGTAAATAAATTACATAGCTCTTGCCAGCAATAAAATCAACATCATGGCTCAATGTAAGAATTAAGCCCTCTTGCTGAATTACATCACCGCTTTGATGAATGCCATTGCGATAATCCGCTACGGCAATACGGTCACGTAAAACCAGTAATTCAGATTCTGGTGCTGCATCAAAGGTAATCGACTTACGCTGAAACCGGAGCTTGTTCCATAGCCGGTACGCATTAAAGTGAGCTTGCCACTTGTTACGCACACCTACCGATTTCACCTCTTTGGGGTTCTTGGCTCCTTTATCCGGAAGATAAATATTGATACGGCTATCATCTGTCGGATCCGTGTATTCATAGATCAGCCCATCGTAGTCATCTATTACGCCGAATGTAAGATCATGCTTATAACTATCAGGGATGATATTCCTGAAGTTAAATAGCAACACCGAGTTATCTGTTGGTCGTTCGAAGTAGATTTTTAGCTTATTGTTTTGCCGATATGCTGTACAAAAGACCGCATCACAAAGGTTGGTAACCAGCTCCTCAAACGAAAGATTAGTATCATCAATGGTGGTACAGAATTCTGCAGCTAAAGGTGTACCGAAATAGTCCACTACGTCGTTATAAGTACGGTAGATGTTTTCAATATCAATCTCATCAATCATACGGCGACCAATCTTGTCATCCAGAGACATGGAGACTAGTGCATCGGCAAAACTTGAGGTTGGAAACAACTCCGTCGTCATTGAGCCATTTTTATAAGTCGGCAACATCCGCTGAAGCTCAAAATTAATCTTACGGGATTTAACCGACAATGCTCCAGTCGTTGCATAAGTACGTGCACGGAAAACCGTTTCATGCTCATACGTTGTGCTTTGCAATGGATATGCACCGTATAGCGCTTGCCACTTCACATCATCAACAACAGTTGTGACTGCAGGAGTTGGAGTTAAACGGCGAGCACGCACACTACAGCGGCCCTGAAATGTGACCATATCCAGCGTTGCCCCAACCGTTTGCCGTGACTTCGCTGAACCTTTTAGAATGATCTGTTTCAGCATTGGATTGCCAATAGCTGTGCCAGACTCATTTACAGGCGTGACTTCAACCTCAATTGTCACGTTTACCGCTGCCTGATTACCTCCAGATGAAACGGTATAAAGTCCATTTGTGGCCACAAAATTACAAAGCACCCGACTACGTTCAATATTGTCCAAGATGAATGGGCCAATCCATTTTTCTCCAATAGATGCAAGCTTAGGAGATGCGGCAGCTGTTTGCTGATTTGAAAGTTCTTTTAACTTTAACCAATTTGAATTAACGGCAGCAGGATTTGATAAAGTCATGCGGTCATCAGCAACGGATAAGACACTGTAAGTACCGTTTAAATCATAGCTTTGACCGTTATATGTGAATACAGCATTAGTGATTTCAACGCGATCATTGCTGACAAATTTAGTCGTTAAATCTGTATTGTTTGCTGCAGCTCGAAGGATCTCATTTGGATATGCAAAAGAAGGTAATTTGTTCCTTCTAAAGTTTGTGTGTCAGCTGGCCGTAAGACTTGACCATTAACAGAAGTTTGATGCTGTACTGTTAAAGGCGGTGTGGTAATTTCAGTACCAATCGAAAAGTAAGGTTCTCCTGAAACGATATCTACACCTGGTCGAAAAACCTCTACCGAAGCCCCAGCAATATCAACGATATTGGTTTCACCATCGTAAGCGCCTTTTATGTGATATTGACCACGGCCTATGCAGCCGACCATATGCTCAACTTCAATATTGTTTTCATAAACCTTGTAAGGCACGGCTATTGAATCAGGCGTATCCCAAGCAGCACCATAAATATCTGCAATGCGACCATTCACCCGGATCTTATTTTCACGATTTGAAAGTTCGTTATTTGCCGATGAAGATTGATTAATATTCTGAGTCGTCTGAGCCACCGATGGCGTAGGCATTAAAAATGCGATCGCAATACTAATTACAATCGAAACGATAGCAGCGACCCATTTGGGGTTCTCAATAACGATAAAAGTACCGGGTAAAAAATCGAGCTGTTTTAAGTCATATGCATTTTTAGGTGTTACTTCATTCGCAAAAGAGATTTCCGCATGATCCATATTGCTAGCAGTGTGAAAAATACGGATGTGCTCAGGCATGTAATCATATTTAGAAGTAAGCCATTGCCCTAGTGTGTTGGCATGCTCAACTGTCTTTTCTTCAGACAAAGCATCTTGCTTATAAATAACTTTAATCATAATAACTCACTCGACTAAACCCCATTCCCATTACAACCTCTTCAGGTAGATAAGTGACTCCACTCTCCATGAGGTGCAGAATCTTTTGTTCACGAAAAAGCCCCACATGCGGGGGCTTATTTCTTTGCCTTGGATGGAAGGCGACGATGCAGCCCTCCTTGGGCATGGGCAGCGGATTTAAAAGCTTTAAACGTGAAGTAAGGAAGGTAATATTTCCCTTAGGTTGCATAAAGAGTTCAAGCGCCTCACTACGATCTATTCCATATAGATCCATTGCAGCTTCGTGGGTAAAGTGAACACAGTTGTAATGCTCTTCGTCGTATTGCTTATCAAGCAAATGGTCGTGACTTTTCATACAGCCCCCTTGAGACCACTAAAACGATCAAGCGAGAAAATATCTCCGGTTTTATTTGTGTTGAGCCTTGGTGACTCTGCTTTAAATGTCACTGCTTTATGATTCATAGCGACACTAGCAAGCTGGAGGCCAATCAAATAAAACATTGGTGAATTGAGGTTATCCGAACTATAAAGACGGTAATTTACAGTCGGCTTTACATTAGAATATTGCCCCTCAATTACCCGCTCGAACTCATCAGGTAATACATCGCCTAAACCAGAAATTGAAACGGTAAGAGTCTGGTCCAGATCACCCAGCATTCCGGATCTTTGAATTGAAACTGGCAGGAATTCGTAATACACCTGACCAGCCCCTGCCTTATGCTGAACATAGACACCTCGATCATCATTACGGACAATTCGATAAGTGTTTAGAAAAGATGGGTGTGATAACTCAATACACTCCAGTTGATAGACATCGACTTTACGATTGAGAAAGAACTTTGCGTATTCGTTATCCATTAGACCTCCCAATCTTTAATCAATGCTGCATCAGCTGTTAGATTCGTCTGATTTTGAATAACTTCTAATTGAGCTGTTACCCGATATAGATTTCCATTCACCTCATTGGTCTTGAATGAGTTAGGAATAAAGTTGCATTGATATAGCTGGCGCGCTCCTTGGTCAATGACTAGATCCGCATAAAATGAAGCTGGCTTATTCTGGTAGACACGCCAAAAAGCCATCATTTTATTGAAATCGCTTTTACTTAAGTTCCAGTTCACTTCGACAATATGGCTATTACGTTTAACATCGATGTAATAACGTCCTCGGCCTCCATCCATCTGCTGACGCTTTACATCATCACCTGGTGTTACGCCATAGCCATTTGTTTGAGGATTTAGCTTTAACTTGTACATAACTTTCCTTCAGGCAATAAAAAACCGACCTTTAATTAGGTCGGTTTCTATGATTTTAACGCGAGTATTATGGTATCTAACTTCCATATAAATATGGGGATGGAGATCATTAATACTGATTTACCTACATCCCACCATGTATATTTATCTTTCATTGAACAACCTCAATAAGCTTGGCCAGAGCGTTAATGATGTTTGAAAACTGCCAAAGAAAAATTCCGAAAAAGATAGATCCTGTTACTTTTACAAAACCATATTTTTCCATAGTTACCTCTACATATTTTAAAATCACTGCTATAATTTCATGCATAGTAAGACTTCTCCTTGATTCTCGACGATTAAGTGGAACTAAAAACCTCAGTGCTACCAACACTGGGGTTTTTGCTTTTATGGAAGTTTAAATATTTCCAATGTGTATTACCTCCTGCGGTTTTTCCGCATACAGGCATAAAAAAACCACCCGAAGGTGGTCCTTTCATAATATTGGCTGTCAATAAGTTTTAGAAGAGACTAGGTGTATGCACTGTCAACAGCTCTTCTCTCCTTATACATACGACTTCAAATGGTTTTAGTTACATTCCATTAACATTTCTCTCATTATACGTGTACTTCTAAAACTATCGATTACGTCTTGCAGTTGTATTCTCAGTCATTGAGCGGCTAATTAGAGAATTTGGATTTTTAATATCCTCGCTTACCAATCGTGGTACCGCTTTTGGAAGTTGCTTATCAAGTTCTTCCTTTACGATGATCCGGACAGTTTTTTCATCCAATTGTTCTGCTTCAACAGTTGCCCCGCTGATCTGATTCACAACTTCAATTTTGAAATTGATCGTCGGAGATGATGGCTCAAATGAAGGCATAAACTCAGCTTGAGGGCGTGAAGACTGCCCCAAGGTAAAGTCCTGCACATCTTCAAGATTTGATCGATCCTGAACTAAACCATTTGATGAGAAGTAAATCTTTCCGTCATGGAATAGATCTGAGTTTGCCGAAGTAGTTGGATTGGCTGCACTAGTATTTCCCTTATAGATAATCTGATCATCTTGATAAGACTGATTAAAGATGTTCGAGATATCTCTACTTTGGTTAAATGCCCGTGAACTTTGATTTGCCCGATTCCTGATATTTTCGTAAGAGGTGTTATTTTGAGCATAATTAGAAATAAATGATTCTGGACTTCTAGCCCTCCTCAATTGTTCAACTTTCTCGACACCACCCCAATTTCTAATATCATCTTGTGACCAGACAATCTCATTTCTATGTACAGCGCCAGCTACATCATACTTTTTACCTCTGCCTGTATATCCTCCATTAGCAAAGCCCTTTGAACCATCCACGATAATCGGATTTGAGCTTAAATCATTTCTAAATACATCAACATCCTTTAGCAATTCTTTCTGAGCATTCTGAACAGTACTGTTTGAAACATTACTATTTAAGATTTTCGAGTTAGAGAAATTAGACAAGTTTGATTTATTGGCAGTAAGGGATTTACTACTTTGAATCGATTTATCTAGAACTTTGCTAAAGCTTGAGTTGTTCCCGGCATACTGGTTAGTAATGTTTTGAACATCTCCGAATCTTGACACCACATCTTTGCTTGGCTTGAGAGCATTAACGATAATCTGATTCTCTTTAGTAGGCTGATTAAAGATATTCGAGATAGTTTGATTGTCATTAAAAGCTTTTGAGCTAAGGAATGAACGATTAAAAACATTCTCTGCTGAAGTGTTGTTAGTGGCATGGTTATTAATAAATGCTTCAGGGCCTGAGCTCTTACGCATATTCTCAACCAAACCAACACCACCCCAGCGTTTAATATCTTCTTGGGACCAGACCACCTCGCCTTTATGGACAATACCTGCAGGTTCGTATTTACCACCAGATCCGGTGAAACCACCATCAGCAAAGCCTTGATCTTTAATTGCCCGGATATTCGCAATAATGCTGGCACCCTGTGCAACCGCCCCAGCAATTAAAGGTAAGTTATACGGAAAACCAACTTTTGCAGCTGCTGCAATATTTTGCTGAATGGCAATACCGGCAGCAGCAATTGCATAAGCTTTATCCGCAGCAAACATGAGCTTGTAGGCTTTAGATTGCTCACCAAACATAGAGCCAAACATCGATGTGACAGAACCCATCATTTGCCCACCAAGGGCAATCTGAGTGTTCAATCGATCTTGTTGATATTTGTCTTCAATATCCTTAGTGTTCTGGGCAAATTCATTGTAAATTTGACTTCGTTGCTCTTGAGCAGCTTGAATGATTGCGGTTTTCTGGTTCTCAAAGTCCTGTAGCTGAATTAGCCCAGCTTCCATCTGTGCATTCAGACCATCTAAACCACTTTGCTCACTAAGATCAGTTGCGGCATATTGACTATCAGCTAGGTCATTGGCAGCCCCTAAACGGCTGAACCGTTCCTGATCCTGTCTATAGAACTCACTGGAGCCATTCATATCAGCCTGAATACCGCCCCAGTTTTGAACAGCATTATTAACTTTGTCGCGTGTCTCTTTGTCCTGTGTGGCTTTAGATAATGCGACTAGCTTTTGCCGCTCTTCTATGGAAAGCTTTGTATTCTTAAGAATCTCCTCTCTTTCAAGTCTGTACCGCTCCTGCATAGCTTGAGTTTCGGAAAGCAAAGATAACCGAGCTTGAAATGATCGTTGCTCTTGAGCCAACTGCATAAGAGCGAGTTCTTGCTTATACTGTTCTTTGACTAATTCAACAGCCTGCTTTTGTTCAGATTTACTTAATTCAATATCATGAGCCGCGTTAAACTTTTTGCGATCAAAATTTTCTTTAAGTAGTTCAGCCTCAGTTTTCTGAAACTCCTTATAATCCTCTAGTTTGCTTCTAGTGGCTTGTTTGGCGATCGCAATATCATTATCAGCACGGCGTTGTAATTCTGCTTTAATTTCTTTAGTGCGTTCTGGTGAAAGGCCAGCTTTATCAACATCCTCCAGTCTAACCGTTAAATTATTCTGGATCCGCTGTACTTCAGTGGCCACTTCATTTTCAAGTGACCGCTGAGCATCTAGTTGACGATCAAGTTGTGATTGAATATCACCTGATGCTTTATCACTCCCTTTACTCGCCCCACCTTTAACCTTGCTTTGCATACTTGGTGACTGGTGAAGAAGTTTAAGTGTTACACCATCTTCAAAGATCACCTCACTAACATAGCCACCACCTTTGCTGTCATATCTTGTCTTGATATCTTTCACAGCGACATTGGTTGTTATTGGCGTACCTTCAGGCATTGAGAAATCAATACCCTTATGAAATGAAGAAGCCCCTTTGGTAGGGGCTTTTCGTGGACCGTAATTTGAACTGATCTTGTAGGATGACAATGGTTTACCACCCGCCTGCAATCGAGCCAGATGTTCATTAGAGACTTTCTGGCCAGACATTGAACCGCCATATCGAACATCAAGATGAGGGCCTGTGCCAATTCCTGATTGGCCTGACACACCGACTAGACGTTTCGATAGTTTTTGCTGTTTAGATAACTCATTCGTAGTTTCCTTTAAAGCTTTATTTTTGGCTTCAATTACCTGCTTGTTCTGTTCTTCAATATCCAGTACCTGCAGGCCTTTTTGAGCTATTTGATAGGTATATTCAACACCCTCCTTTCGAGCCCAATTAGCACTTTTAAGTAGCTCCTCAGCCTGTTTTTCGGAAAACCCCTTTGCTAATGCAAATTTCATAAAATATGCATCATATTCACGATCATAAAGAGAATCAGCATATTTCTTTTGTGCATTTTTAGCAGCTAATGCAGCTCTCTCATTTTCATTTAAGGACTTGGTATTTTTATCAACTCCGACAATGGCATTTTCAGCCCTATTGCCTGCAAGTATTACTTCGAAACCAAATAAACTATATGTCTGCTTAGTCTTTGCTGCAGTTTCTGCCGCTTCATCATAGGCATTCACTTGTTTAAGCAATGCATCCATTAAATCAGAAGGTATCTTCTGATTCTTTAATTGCTCAATCGCCTCTGTATATGAAATGGTGCCAAGTCTGGCCTTATTCGAAATTTCAGCAACTTTGGCATTGCCCACCGCATAGTTCTGGATATTGATCAATGCCGACCCGACCGCCAGTTCTTGCCGTTCTAGCGCCTTGTTTTGATCTTCAATTGTCGCTGCTAAATCACCTAATTTTTCCTTACGTTGTTCATCATTCAGGGCTTTAATTTCTTCCTTAGTCAACTTTGCAGCTTCAGCTTGCTCTTTTAGCTTTGCAGTGGCTTCAGCAGATTTACTTGAGAAATACATATAAGTAGCTGCCAAAGCAGTCACGCCTAATGTGATTGCCCCAATTGGACCTCCAATCAATCCCCATGCTCCGCTCAATAAACCTGCCATTGAAGCGCTTTTACCTTGAGCTAACGTAACGGCTTTAGTTGCTTTCTCAACATTATTAGCTGCAAGTACATATCTGGCACTAGCTGCACTTGCTCCAAATTTGGCTTGAGTTTCGGCATTTGTTGCTCTTACATTCACCAAATGTGCCTCAGCTTCTGCAAGCGCAGCTTTTGCGCTTTCTATCGCCTTTTGCTTTTGCAATTGTGATGCAGCATTGTCAGCAACTAAAGACCCTACTTTGGTATTTAAAGCTGATACTTGTGTTGCGATTGCTTTGGTTAGTAATGCAGTGCCTCCCAAAATAGCTACATAAGAGATTGATTCTAAATTCTCGGCTAGAACCTTAATTGAACCAGATAATACTTGAGCCACTCCGCTTCCCTGGCTAGCTTCTCCGACAAATTTAGTAATCTCATTATTAAGAAGAGTTAATGACTGGCTGATCGTAATATCAGTTCTACCGAATAATGCATCTACATCAGACTCTACGTTTCTAAGGGCTTTCACGATTTCCTGTGAAGTGATTTTTCCTTCAGCTGCTACTGATCGTAACTCTCCTACGGTAATACCCATACCCTGAGCAATAGCTTTTGCTAAAGCCGGAGTTTGTTCCATGACAGAGTTCAGTTCCTCACCACGTAAGGTACCGCTCGCTAAGGCCTGCCCGAATTGTACTAATGCTGCATCTGCCGCGGAAGCACTCGCGCCACTAATCGCCACAGCTTTTGAAACTGTTTCAGTTAAACGCGCTGTATCATCCATTGTTAGATTTAAAGTTTTAGCATTATCACTAAATCGTTGATAAACCTGTAAAACAGAATCCCATGCTGAATAGGTATTTTGAGCAATCCTGAATGTATCTTCAGTCGCCTTATTTAACTCCATCTGGTCTTTAGTAACTAGCTTTAAACGGTTTTGTAGTCCTGTATAAGCATCTATTTGACCAATTGCAGCATTGACCGTAGCCAAGCCTGCCATATATCCAGCTAAAGCTTTAATAGAAGTACCGAAAGTGTTAGCCGCTTTATCCTGTTTATCCAGCTCATTGGTTGTAGCTTTAATTTCTTGCGCAAATTTATGATTTTGTTGAGTTGCTTGTTTAGTCACTTCAACCGTTTTTTGAACTGATGTATTGGAGTTATTAACGGTAGTATTAAAATTTTGAACAATATTATTGGTTATAAAAAGCTGTTTCTCCATATCTTTCGATGATTTAGATGCGGAATCACCTCGATCAGTAAATTTTGACAATTCTTCTGCCAAGGCTTTGACATTACGTTCAGCATTCTGCGAATCAATAACAATGACCAGACGAGATTCTTGTGCCATTTTCACTTTCCTCTAGGCAATAAAAAACCCACTCAAAAGTGGGTTGACTAAATTAAAACTATAAATGACTGCCTGAAAAAGTACCCGAAGATACTTTTTACAAATAATTTTTTTAGAAAGACAGTGCTGAAAGTTGTGTGTAAGTTTTACTATCTGTCGTTGCTAGTATTTTTTTACCACTCTTAAATTTAAGAATGAAAGTCACATCCTTTCCTTTCCCGCCTAGCAAAAGTCCAGCCAATAATCCGACTGGTCCAAGAAGGGCAGCACCAGCTACTCCCCATCCAACAGTTCCACCTAATCTTTTAACATTTTCTTCAGTAGCCTGAGTTAATTCTTCAATCTCTAGTTTGGAAAAAGTATGAGTCTTTCCAAAAAAGCCATCACCAGGTGCCCATGCAGCAACAATAGTTAAGACATTTGAAGAAATAGAGATAGTCCCCTTACCTTTTGTAATATCACCCG
Organism: Acinetobacter sp. V102_4; assembly: GCF_031799005.1. Classification (NCBI taxonomy): domain Bacteria; kingdom Pseudomonadati; phylum Pseudomonadota; class Gammaproteobacteria; order Moraxellales; family Moraxellaceae; genus Acinetobacter; species Acinetobacter sp. V102_4. The sequence continues at coordinate 59,097 of NZ_JAVQNR010000053.1, forward strand.
CGTGTATTTGAATATTTGCCATAATTAATCCTGCACTCATGCCACTTTTTAAAAAATTCTTAGCTCAGATGCTCTACTAATAAAGCTAAACTCATAATTTTAAAGTTAATATTAATGTATAAATATAATTTTTTAATAAAAAACTCCTTTAAACAATGGATAAAATTTAACAGTTAATATATTAAAAAACCACCCGAAGGTGGTTTATATTAAGCAAAGCGTACTAAGCTATCTCACAATTACTCTGATGCCATGATTGATTATTTCCATATGAGAAGCTAATTTCACTTGGAACTAATGTTCTTTCTTGATGATTAAGATTTTCAATTAACTTTCTTAACTCACCGTCACCTTGCACGTGCTCTTGATATAAAGCACGGAGTAATAAATCTGTTGGTTTGCCGATTAATGAACGGCCAGCTTCCCAGTGACGAATACTGGATTCGCCAACACCTAAAAGCCCAGCAAGGTTTCTTTGAGATAAATTTAGCTCTTTACGAAGAAATCTTATTTCTTCGCCATTGAGTTCTGGCTTATGAGTTATTAAATATAGGCCTATGGCGTTATGGAGATCATAGACAGATTGGATCGATACCAACTCGCCAAAATCCTCATCATTTTCAATAGTAAAACCATTTTGTAGCCAAATATTACTTAAGCCACTTTCTTCATAGTGATACATAATCTAGCCTACTCTTAAAATGTAGTAACTACGACTGAAAGGTCACCGTTCGCGGTCTCTTTAAATGCAACTGTAGTGGTTATATACTCACCAGCAGTACGAACAGAAACATTAACTTTACAAGTTCCACGGGCATCTAAGTACGGCCCTTCAGTGATGTCTCCATGTTCAAAACAGCAAATAATTTGCTTCATGGAGATACAGCGTTCTTTCATTCTCTCTTTTGCATGTGTGGTTAACTTGATTTTGCTGGTATCTCTAGCAGACGCTCTAAGTTTTTGTTTAGCTTCAGTTAATGTTAAACACATACAAGCAAACACCAATGTTCTCGAAAAGAGTAAAAGAATACTGAACCGTCAAATATTGACGGTAAGGTGATTATTCATCATTTGATAATTACACGCAATACCTTAAAGGTAAATTTCTGTCAATCCAGATCAAGTATTTTGTAACATCGACTACGTTGTTTTGAGTCACTTAAACGCTGTAATGCTTAATAACTTGACAATTTTGGGCTTTACAGTCATTGCAATGCCCAATTTGGTCACTTACTTTTTACTGACTTTTTATAAGCTTCTTCAATAAATAAATTGTCTAAAGCAAAAATACAGTCATTAAAGATGTGAGCACTAACAGGTAAATCATTATGCTCAGCATAAACATTGATAGCCTGCTGGTCTAAGGATAAAGGAATGCCCTGTTCATATCGTCTGGATCTGATAATCGTGCTAAAGGCTGTAAGTATTGCATCTGCTGCATAAGAATATTCTGGTGGATCCGGAATATGTCCACCTAAGAACTTGATTTGTTCGATTTCGTGCGGCGTTTTCGACGCATAGGTTTTTTGGTACTTGTAGAGTTCGATGACTTTCCCAAAATCGTAGCTTTATCCTTATCGGCATCTTCCTGAATCTTTTGCGCTTGCTCTTTAATGAATGACCAAATCAGTAGGCCAATATCACCCAGGTTAAGCAGCTTTGATGCATTCTCTGGAGTATATGGTTGCTCAGTTTCGACTGTTTCACCACCTACCACTTCAGCGAAAACAACGCCTTTCCAGTCCTCGATTAAATGAGCGCCAGCCGCATCTAATAAAAGCTCATGATAGAGCTTACTGTTTTCATCTTTTACCATTACATCATAGCCTTTAGACGAGATCTGATTGCCAGCCTTTTCTAATGCAACTTGAAATGGCTTATAACCAATACCACGAATTTTAAACTCTGCTTGTCCGCCTGCAGTTTCAAACGTACACCACTTAGATACTTCTGAGCTTCGAACAATTCCGACTTTTAAAGCCATACCTACCTCTGAAATTTAGGAAATAAAAAAGCCCATGGGATTCCATAGGCTTTAAGGTTTATTAATTTGAATTACACGAGAGCACGCACAATCGTTGGAGCTGTACGAACTTGGGCAAAGTTGATATCTAAAGTGATGATGTCATCACCACCACCATCCGGGTGATTGGCTTCCATTACTTCCAATTGTGGGAAGTTGAACGAGTACTTACTTCCTTTGCTGTCTTTAATATCGAAAGTCAGCGTAAACACATCACGGGTTTTGATTGCATCAATCCAGCCTGCTGCTGTAGCCGAGAACATGAATGAAGCATTCGCTTCTATATCCATCATCTTCTCTAAATAGAACTCTGGCGTGTATTTCCCTGAACCAATACAGCGGATCGCTTCGAGGTTGTTATTGATTGAAAGCGTGAGTGACTGCATACACGCCTTACCTTGAATAGATTGACCATTCACAAGTAGGTTTTCTACGTTTGGCATGCTGACCAATGGACGGCTTGACGCAGCGATCGGATTAACAACTGGGTTTACTTGCTGACGGGTAAATGAATTACCAACCAAGCCAAAGTTACCAGTAATCTTTCCTGTGGTCTGAATGGTAATTTCACCCGTATTCACCTGGATACCACGGTAAATAAAGACCTGACCAACATCTTCAAAGACTTTAACCAGGGTAAATGATTTACGTACGGTGCCGCCAAAGCTGAGGGCATTTGCTGCCCAGTTGTTAAATGCAAGAGCACTTAAAAACAGATCAAATGTCCCTACAGATAATTCAAACTCTAACTGACCAGCCACTTCAGCTTCAGTAACTACCCCACCTTGACGAAATCGTGAATCTACAACTTCACTGCTTTCTTCAGTAGAAACGTTTTCAGATAATCCATCACTCACACGGCGAACGACATACCAGATTGGATTAGCCGGGGTTGTTCCCAGCACTGCTTCTTCACAAGCATATAATCGAATTTTTGCGCCTGAACTCATTTATAGTTCTCCAAAATTTAGGCATAAAAAAACCCGCTTCATTAGCAGGTCGTTATAAAAAATGGGCGTAAAAAAACCCGCTAATTTAGCGGGTCATTATTTAGTTTCATTTGAGTCGGAGACTTCTGGAGGCTCTACACCATTCAATGCCGCAGCTACTGCTTCAGATAAGTTGGTAGGCTGAAACTCGACGGGTGTTTCACTTGGTGGCTCTTCAGGTTCTGGCTCAGGTTCTTCATGCAAGCGGATATCAATCCAGCGACTCTCAGGAATATCTATAGGATTATCAAAATCCGGCACAATTGAAGCAGTTTCAATATCGAACTTTTTCTTGTAGGTTTTTACTGAAATGTCTCCATCTTCAAGCTGCTCATAAGACACTGCTACAACTACATTGCCGTTAGCATCCTTAGGCATTTCGATATACCAGCCTTCTTTAGCAAAACCTAGCGAGTCTTTAATCAGGTAATCACCAACATCTATCTTTTCAAAGCTAATCGGCTGTTTTGAAGCATCTTCATTCAGTTCAAGTGAATCTGCAAACAGTCTTGCAATCGGTGAAGCTGCCTTATAAACCCCGTTTGAGTCGACAGTAAAACCCTTAGAGCGAAGTTCGCCAGAAGCCTCAACAGTAACTAACTTTCCACTGGTAGCACTATTATCAGTTGCATAAACGATTGAGTTCTTGCTGGTGTAAACAATTTGCTCGGTTTTACTGAGATTTCCAGTAGTAGAGTTATAACTCCATGCAATTACCCCCATGAAATTGGCACGGGTTGAGGTGTAATACGGTAAGAATAACTCCGTTCCTGTAAGTCCTCCACGTGTAATCATGATTGAAGGAGCATAACCTGCAACATATGGATTAGTATAAATACTGGGTGGAGCATTTCTAAAACGTGTTTTTTGAACACCTGACTTATAAATTACATCTAGATCAGTTTCAGGTTCTGAAGCTGGCGATGCTCCATAGCCAAGATCAGCTACCCCATAAGCCCCAAAAGCAGCAACTTCTCCGTTTGCAGTACCAACATTTTTTGTTGCCGCTGTACCTAACCCTGTAACTTGAGTCCAGTCTGGTGTTAGGTTTGGAATACCTGAAGCAAAAGGCAGCATAAACTGCCGCTTACCTTGAGAAGAGTTATAGACAAAAGGTCGGTGGTCCCAACTAAATCTAAATAAAAGATTTGCCATTATGCAGTTACTCCATCAATCACTTGGAATGCCAAAGTTTCAGTATGTTGGATTGTGCCACTTACAACCGCTTTGATATCCATCTGACATAAACCCAGTGGCCATGCAGCAGTACTTGCTGCTGATTTCACGTTAAGCCAACCCTTTTGTGTACTCTGATTTAAGGCAGCACAAGTCAAAGTTGCAACGGCGGTACCATCCAGAGTTTTAATCTGAGAAGTAAATGTATAACCCGTTAGATTGATAGCACGACGGACATCATCGGGTGGATACTGTAAAGCTTCATCCATATCGACCAGCTGCAAGTTTAAGTTAAAAGTGTCGCCACGTTTAAAAACAAAATTGCTCATAAGTGATTCCTGTAAAAATAAAAAAACCACCGATGAGGTGGTAGTGGATAAGACATAAAAAAACTGCCCTTAGGCAGTCATTTATTTCTTAAAATTAAGGCTTGTAATTTAATTCAACACTTACGCCTGTCACGACATTGTGTTTTGATTCCCCCTTGTTATGCACATTAGCCAATCGAATATTCACATCTGAAACACATAGCTTGTTTTCACTTTGCCATTTATTCAGCTCTACAGACATTACTTTTTCTAAATGGCACTCCAGCTCTTGTCGTTTAAATTCGATTTCTTCTAAAGTCAGCATATTCTCTTACTTCTTTAAACATCGGGTAATTTCTGCCATTTTATTACTTCTTCATCTTTCCGTGATAGGAATTTTTCACCATCGAAATAATAAATTTCTACTGTACCTTGATATCGTCCTTTCACCACAACTAAGTATCTCCCCGCTGTTGAAGGGTAATACGTAGTACACAATATCCAATACATCTCAATTCACCTTATAACCAATCGTCACATTATACTGAATGAAGTCAGCATCCTGCCCGACAAAAATTGATTGTCCTTGTAAACATTCAAGATGATCATTTGAATAAAACTCAAAATGAGCAAGCAAAGCATCACTTAATTTTGTGATTTCCATAATTCCTGAATGAGGCCGAGCAAAACACTGGATCATGATATTACCAGTACGACGAGTACAAGGATTATCAGCTACTCCAGACACAAAACTAGGTCCACCAGCGATCGTTAAGCGACACCACAAGCCTTCCTTCGGAGCTTCAAAGCCTGGTGCATTTGGATACTGAATTCTGTCTTGGGCAATACCTGTAAAGCTTTGCATTCGATCGATAATAGCTTGCCTGGTCTGCTCTAAAGTCATTGCCATCTTAACCACCGTACTTTTGAGAAATATAAGTAAACGTGGTGTTGTAAATACCCAGCGGTGCTTGATCTGACCAGCCATCTTCCAAACGTTCGGCATAAGGCTTGTTGTTTTGGATATAGATCAGATTCCCAAGCTTAAACTTCACGGCTTGAATTGCCGCATCTTGAACGGCGTTTGTTTCAGGTCCACGAACACCAAAATCACCTGATCCAATCGAAACAATATGTGAAGCACGGTAATCACCGGTATCAACAGGGCTTGAATTAACTAATGATTGCACTGTATCCATGGTGATTTTCTTCACTTGGTTTTCAGCTGATTTATAAATATCAAAACTAAAATCAGTCGGCTTTTTCCCCTTCCATCCCATGACTTTTAACCTCGCTTGCTTCATACATTTCAAATAGGTCTTGTGCGATCGCTTGAATCGAATACGCTTCAAACTCAATACTAGGTTCGCGCTCACCCATTCGCCGTTTTACTATTTGCCAGACATGAACTGCCTCATGTAAAAGCAGTCCATAAACTTGGAGTTGGTCCTTATCCGCCGTATCACCAATTTGGACAATTGCATATGTACCATCAGAAAAGGAACTAACTTGCGCATCTGCCCCTGTATCTAAAAATTGATCAGCTTTATCCACCTCATCAAATAACAAATCCATATGTATTTGATTTCTAGCAAGCGTGTACTGCACATGTTGGAAAGGTGTGATGTACCATTCCGGTACATAATCAGTATTAACCATTGTCTAACCTATCAACTTGGCAAAGGTGTTTCAGTCGCGTCTCTACCATCAAATGAGTTATGAATAAAAATGCCATCCACATATTTGAGATGGCATTCGCAATGAAATAATAAATTGGGGGCTTTAGATCATCATCAGGCACTACCTGAACGCTGTCATGAAATTCATATACAACCCAAGACATGTTTACTCCAACTTTGGCCGATAAGTAATTCGGTGTTTTTCACCTAAAATAAATCGGCCATAAAGAATTGTGCCTTTGTTTGACAAATACCAAAGCTTTGTTTGCTCTTTGCCATCACAGTCATTTTCTTCAGAAGCTTTTTTTGAAGTATTCCAATCTATATTTATTTCGATTAATGGGTGATACTTCAAAATTATCAGTAAAATAATAATACCTATTACAATTAACCAAACCACTAAACTCTCCTCAACTGGCATTTCCAAATAGTCGCGGCTGGATCTTGTCGAATATGAATAACTCGAAATGAACCTAAGACTGTAATCCACTCATCATCAATTTTCGGGGCCATGGAAACTTCATTTTGCAATACAGTTGCTTTTTTATCTGTGGCCAGCACTCCAAGCGTTTGTATTTCATATTGACTGTATGAGCCAAACAGAACACCGCGGCCAGAATAGCTTTCTTTAACTTCAATATGGGTTTCTGTCTTAGGATCCCAATTCGTTTTAATTACCCGTTCACACGTAAAAGCATGAACAGCGTCTGCTAGATCCTCGTCAAATGCTTCAGCAATTTCTGCCTGAATTTCGTCACGTAAGCCCATTAGATTTTCCTAACAAAAATTACAGATCGCCGTTTGCAGTAAGGTTTGATCAAATCAAGAATAAATTGCTCACTAGAACTCAGTTTTACTGATCCATCTTGGTATTCCTTTTCCGTCTCAACCGTATCTGCCTTAACTTTCTTTCGCTTTAAAACCTGTTCCTGCCCCTGGTATATCTCTCCCTTCATGATGCCCTTTATAACTTCATAGGAAGCCGTTTTAAGGGCATTAGGGACAGCAGTTACTTCTTCAAAAGGCTTAACATTACGTGCTAACAAATAAGCTTCAGACTTTTCAAGATAGTCAGCTTTATCACCGTCAGATAAAGCAGCAAAGCCTGCTACACGTTCAATTGCTTCTTGTTCAGTGATAAATTCCTTTGATTATTGTGGAATCAATGCAATCAATTCAGGCTTTAGCGCCGACTGTTTGAACTCGATACCCTTATCAGTCAGATAAGCCTTGATTTGATCTACTTTCCAGTTTTCATAATCACCTGGTGTTGGGCCATCTAATGGATCAGGCGTCCCCTTACCCGCTTCTAATTCAGCAATACGTGCTTGCATTGCAGGAATGTCATTTTTGAAGGGCGCCAACTCACCTTTAGCAGTTGCAATTTGATCATCGATAAGCATTGCAGATTTTTCCGCCACTTCTTCTGCAAGCTCACCCTCTAAACGGGTATTTTCTGCTTCAAGTCGGGTTTTTTCTGCTTCAACTAATTCAAGCTTGCTTAGAGCATCCGTTAAGCGTTCTTGCAATTTTAAATCGGTGGTTGAGCCTGTCTCTAACGCTTCTTCTTCAAAAGGAATTGCTAAACGGCCATAAGCCTGTTTAATAATTTCAGCATCAGGGAAATCATCATCAACTTCTACAGCGGTGGCATTCGCAATCACACCTATAAAATCATTGCGATAGCAAGTGTCAGGATCACGAATCAATGGAATGTTATTTGTGTAAATTACTTTCATTTCTCTTCTCCAAAACAAAGGCGGCTTTCGCCGCCATGTTGTTTATTAAGGGGTTGCTGTACCTGAGATTACGGCACTAAATGGAACATTCTTACGGTCAAATACTCGCTCCCAACTGCCAGCATTTGCATAACCCGCAATTTTTGGTGAAGCGTTTGGATCTACCGAACCTTTCCAAGAGAAACCAGCAGGATGAAGAATGAATGTTTTACGCTCCCATAAAATTTCAGCACCACCACCATTACCTCCTGATGGTTTACGCTCAAGTTCTACTGGAGTAGTTGGAGATCCCTCCCCATAACCAAACGCACCATTACCAAAAATAAGAGAAATATAACGACCATTACCGTAAATTAAGCCATCATCCATAAAGATCGGCTTACCGAGATAAGTAGCAAGAATGATCTGACCATTACTGTCACGTAAATACTCAATCAGATCTTGTTTGACCATCTGATTCATTACTACTGAGTGAACACCCATAGCTGTGAATTGGTCGGCAGTATCACCAGCAGTAAATGCAGCGTCTTGGAATGCATTAGCCGATACAGTTGCACCTGCATCAATAACCATGTCACCGCCGTTACTGGCAATATTGGAAGCAATAACACCGCGTGCAGCTCCTAATAAATAGCGCTGCCACTGACGTTCCCAATATTTACCAAAGCGGTTACGAATATGCTGCATTGGCTCACTATTTGCCAATTCAGTTGAAAGATCGGCTGTTCCATAACCTTTGTTTAAATAAAGAGTACGAGCCTGCATTTTGCCTTGTGTGGCTTTACCGACCGCACCTTCATCATCAGGATTATCATTTGACGCATTTGCTTCTTCATCAGCATCAAGATCATTCCAATACGAAATAGTTGATGAGCCTTGGCCGTTATTAGCAATATCAGTTAATGCTTCATTTTTTGAAACAATTCCTGATTGGAATACGGCAGTTTTTTCAGGTGAATTTACTGGGTCCAAAGTCTGGTAGTAGTCACCAACGAAAATATCTTGTAATTGAATAGACGGCATAATTAGTTACCTTTAGTTTTCAATAATTGCTGGAATGCTGCTGGATTTTCACGAGCTAAATTCGCTCGCTCAGCTTCTGAATAGTCCGACCATTTTTTAATTGAAGTGCCTGAACCAGGTGCGCCCATACCATTTGCTTTAGGCCAGTAGTACGGTTTTTGCTCACGTAGAGATTCAACCCACTCTTTTGGCGATAGTGCTGTCTGGCCATCTTTGCCAATAATCACTTCACCGTTTTCATCTACAGCAACCGCTTTGCCGTTTTCATCTAATGCAAACTTGGATTTAGCTAAAAAAGCGATGTCACCTGTTGCTTCAGCTAATGCTTCAAGCTCTACAGCCGCTTGAACGATTTGCCCTTGAATTACTGACTCCTTAAACTTATTTGCATAAGCTTCGGCTTTGTCAGCACGGTCTTTTTCGGCTTTAAGTACCTTTTCATGTTCTTCTCGCATCTTCTCGGTGCGCTTTTGAATCACTTCGGTAATTTTGCCGTCAGCGATTAATTTGGCTTCTTCGTCTTGATCAAGTTGAGCAAAGACTTTTTTGACGATTTCTGGATCAATACCTTCAAATTGAGTTTGAAGTTTCTGAAGTTCTCGTTTTGCATCCTTAGCAGCATCACGCTCGCTTTGAAGTGCGGATTTGAGTCCTTTAGGATCTTCGTAACCGTCTAAGTCAAGGCGAAACTTCCCGTTTTCCTCAACATATAAAGCGCGGTGCTCTTCTTTGATGGCATCAAGCGAATCAACAATAAATGGCAATGACATGTTCAAACCTCTCGTTTGATTGGGGTAAAGCCTTATCTCAAGGCATTAAAAAAGCGCCCCTTAGGACGCTGTATTTCGATTAATAAAGTTATTCGATGTTAAAGCCTTCAACACCACGCTTCTGACGATTTCGGGTACGTTGCTCTAGCCACATTTGACCTTGCTCAATATTAGTAATAGCAAGTGAATTTTCGCGGCAAGGAAACTTTTCATTCAGAACGCGTAAGCGATGTAAAACAATCGCAAGTAATGCCTCATTCGTAATGCCATTAACTCCAACTTCCTTAACTGGACCAAGTTGGAATTGAATTGGAATAAGCGAATCACCAGCGATAACATCATAAAAGTGTCCTGGTTCTAGAGTCTGCTCACCATCACGGGTTTTAACAGTTTCGTTGTGGAAAACCATTACCTCGTTATCATCTTTATGAATTTCTCTTCCCAGTACGCAATTTTGAATCCCATCTGGTTGATATGAATGTTCAAAAACATCCTTTGGCGACCAAGTGATATAACCTTCATGATCTGGATGATTAGCCTTGCCACCATCTTTGTATTCGATTAAATAACCAGGATCACTCGGGTCTTCATTTTCAGGGATTTGCCACCCTTGGTATTCATTGTATTCACCACGTGACATAGGTATTGCTAAAACTGATTTGGTGCCGATATATGCCACCATTGATAATGCTAATAACTTCTTAGACATTTTTCTTACTCACAAAAAAAGCGCCTTCAGGTGCTAGTTAAATTTATTTCACGCTCAAAACATCAAAGAAAATTAGAGTTTATCAATCAGTTCAATAAGCTTGGTATTTGCTGAATCCTGTACTTTGTTATTTAACCGGGGAGCTTTTAAAAGAGAGGTCAAAACCTCAATAGAATGAAGATCTGCCTGATGAGCATCAAATGAGTTTTCGACCGTCTGAATATAAGGTGATGAAATCGCTTCAATTGACTGTACACCTGGTGATTTTGATGGCTCATCTAAATTCTGGCCAACCTCAACCGCCTCACCTTCGATTACTTGTGGCTCTGATGGTGGTTCAATAATTTCAAATCCGAGCTGTTTTAAGTTTTCAATGGCAGCTGTAAGCGCAAACGGATTGTAATCACCAACTGGTGAGCCTTCAGGCACCAAATACTCGCCGTTTACTTGAACTCCAGAGTGAAGTTTTAAGATGCATATAATGCGTTTAGGTAGTGCATCTGGTGATGGCTGATCTACATTGAAGTATTCAACACTATTTACAAGTTCTTGAAGGGTTTGCGGTTGCTTTGTCATGATGACCTCACATAAAAAAAGCACCCGAAGGTGCTATGGTTAAAATAAATTTATTACTTTGGCTGTTTCACTTTTTGCAAAAGCTTAATGGCTTGCCAAATATCATCTGTTAATTCGTCATAAGTAATGCAATAGAGAGCTTGAAGAGCATTATCAACTTTCTTTTGCACATCCTGGTCTATTGAAACTTCAGCTTTCAAGACTACATTGATTTGTTTTACAGTCATCTATTACACCTTATCGATTATTGCTTGCACTGGTTTTAATGCTTGTGAGGAAATCCAAATCTCACAACTGCATACAGGGCAAGTGACTACGTAAACTGTTTCATTGCGGTCATTAACCACTCTCGCATCACTTTTTTGAAATTCGAGAACAGAATGACACTTATTGCAGTTAGTTCGATAATTCAGTAGTTCAGGTGGCGTACCGCGACTAATAATTTTCATAACCCAAGGTCCTTAAATGCCTGTCCATCCAACTTACGAAGTTGGTCCAATGTGTAAAGCCGCCCTTCCGGATCGAAGAACTTATCAAAATCGAACTTCCCATCTTTATAGAGCTTGAAACGCTTTGGCCCTAACCATTCTTTTTGAAAGAAATCGTCGGTCTTGCCGAAGAACTCTTTAAATGTGGTGTTTGCGTCCAGTTGACCGATTAACTGACTACGCTCGTCTTTAGGGATGTCTTTCACTGGCCGCTCATCCATGACAAACGGACGTTCTCCAACAAGGCGACCATCTTTCTCAACAGCTATCAAAATACTGCGACAGTTACGGTGTAAAGGAGGCACCCGTTTTGCTGGATCATCAATTCTCCAGACCGTGCCATCTAATGAGGCGCAAAGCTTTGTTGTTCTTCCATCCAACACACTGACAAAGCGGACATATTCAAAACCTAGCTGCTTGAAGGTATCTAAATACGTTTGATTTGCTACATGGTTGCGTAACGTTCTTACAGTCTGATCAATGTCAGACTTAGTGCTAGTTAAAAGCCCATCTTCATAATTGAGGCGCTTGGTACCACGAATACGTTGGACAATTTCCTGATTCGTTTTACCTGAGCTAATCCCATCACGAATTGCATATTCGACTTTTTGACGAGCCGTTTCAGCAATCTTAGAAAGAAGATCATCTACCAGCGCCCCACCAACTAAGGGTGCTTTCTTAGCAGCTGAATAAAGTTTTTCGCCATTTGGCTTTTTAATCTTGCCACTGTACAGCTTCGCCGTGTAATTAGCCTCATACACCGCCAATGCTGTGGCTGAAACTGCAAATGCTTCAGGTAAAGAAGTATTTATTGCTGTGAACCACTGAGAGATTAAATCCCTAATCTCCTTGAGGTTTGTTGTTGTATATTGACCAGCAGCAAGAGCAATTTTTTCAGAATCATTTAATTCATCTAATAAATCTCGAAGCTTTGCCAGCATTAATGCCGACTCATCATTAAAGATTGTTAATAATTCATTAACTGATTGAGATGAAGCCCGATATAAATACGCCTGGTGCTGTGTAAGTACTTCAATCAATGATTTTTCAATATTAGAAGCCATTTAACACCTCTACAGCGGAGCGTTATTACGCTCAGCTTCGACTCTCTTCAACTCTTCCTGATAATCATGACCAGGTAATTTTCCTGTAGCGATATATTCCCAATACGTCTGGAATGAGTTCTTTCCAGAAATAGCACCTTCATAAAGCTGCTTAGCCATATTGATATCGTATTGTTGGACAATAAACTCAGGCTCTACCGTAAATTCATTTTTACTAGGATCCAACTTTAACCACTGGGCTGCATATTTAATGGCTTGATCAATTGCAGCAGCTGCACACATTACAATGCTATGTAAGCTTGCATGCTGGTCATCCTGGCGTGCACGGCGAGCTTCCCCTGATTCTTGTGTGTTTGTATCGATGACTTTTGCACCGGCTTCTAATGCAGCATTCTTCTGAGAATCCATTTCCTGTTTGGTTAATTCAATGCCACTGCCAGAAATTTCCAAGTAACCGCATTCAGATTCACCTGGGAGGCTCCAGACAGCCATAACACCAGTAACACTAATATCGACATCGTCATTTGCATCAATGCCATTAACCCAGGGTTGCGGATGAGCCGTATGGTGGAGTGACTGAAAATAATCTGCACTAAGTTGGTAATACTTCAGTGCTGCTTTTGCCATCGTAAGCAGTGGTACTGTACCAACTTGGGGTGAATTATCCGTGGTACCGCAGAAAACAAACGGTATAAAAGTAAGCTGATTGCCGCCGAGATCCGGAGTTTTATCTTCCACATTAGAACCATCAAACAAGCGTACGATTAAGGCATCTTCCTGCATAGATAAAGCACGGTGAACGGTTTTTGTATCATGGCCAAACTCATCTTCACTATTATCAAATTGCTCCTCGAGCACTAATAGCTTCAGATCCTTACGCCCACCTATACTGTTTTCTTTCCAATTGATGATCGATAAAGCATCATATAATGCAAAATAAGGAACACTTTGATCGTCGACATCCACCATCAATCCGCAGCGGCCATATTCCAATAGCTCCATACAAATACGAATAAAAAGCTGTTTTAATCCAAATCCATCATTGGTTGCATTATCAATCAATACTTTGAGCAAAGAGCTTTCAATCACAATGTTTGGCTCAAGCTTTGAAACTAGACCAATCATCGTGCGAAGAGAATCCTGAACCCATAATGGATACTGAGCGCGACTAAGATAGGCTTTATAAATCTCTCCAGTCTTATCGCCCTGCTTCTCCGCTTCAATCATGCCAGCAGATTTAGCAAGATAATTTGTTTGTGACTGTTTAATTTGCTCTTCGCCAGCAACGGCGTCGCGCATAATCAACCAGCTTTTTTGTGCAGCAATATACTGCGGATGTTTATCAGTAACTGCCATAAAAACACCAATAAAAAAGCACCTATAAAGGCGCGTTGTTTAATGAGAAAAACCAGCGATTTTACGCCGCTTGAATACTTTCTGAATAATGATTGGGAAACGCTTCGCTATTGGATATCCTCCAGCATCACCCACATGGTCCAAACCAGCGCCTTTATCTGGCATTCCAAAATTGTCATAGACTTGCTGTTCTAAAGTGGCCGTGAAGTTAGGACACTTGTTTGTATTCACCTTTAAATGTCGCTCACCATCAGCATTTAGTATCTGGGCATTTACTGCATTGATACGATCTTTAATGCCTGGGTTCACACCATTCACTTCAACCTTAAAACCATTTTTCTTTAAGATTGCATGATCGGATTCACTGAAGTTCTTTGATGAGGTCGCTTGACCTGAAGCATCTGGAATCACGGTAATATCATGAAAAGGGAAACGCTCTGTAATCAACTGACACATGGTCGGTGTATCTCTCACACCAACCAATTCATCCAAAGCCCTTGGTTTCCCCTCTCTAATGACGTAAACAACCGCTGCCATTTTAAGTACGTTAAAGTCCATACCAATAAGCAATGGTTCGCCCTGATTAATTTCTTCATCTGTATGGTTTTTAACTCGGTCAAAGTCTGGGTAAACAGCACCACTCGTTAAGTTGACAAACTGCCCCCTTAAATAAGCTGAAATCAGTTGTGGAGGATATGACTCATAAAGCGATGAAATATAGTCATCTGGAAGGTTGGCTTCATTGTCATAAGTTGAAGCTTGAATCATTCCATAGAGCTTACGCTTAGCCGGTGTTTTATTTACCTCTTTTACAAACTGCTCGTAGGTAAACTTAAAGCCTTCTGGCGTAGTGGCCACATCAATGCCATTGACCAAACCAGCTTGCTTATAACGCATACGTGCAATGATTTTGCGCCACGCTTGCTGTGCCTTTAGCTTGGCCATGACATCTAGTTCATCAATCAGTGCATGACCAATTTTAAAACCGACAATTGAATCTGGAATATCCATCGACCGACAAATAATAGTGGTCCGATACTGCCGACCATAATAAATATCGACTTCCTTGTTGGATTGATAAACTTTTGTTTTTAACCCCCAATCAAATGCTACCTCATCAATTGTAGGATAAAAGATATCTCTAATCTGCGAGTATGTTGGGGCAAAATATCCTAAAGTTACCTTAGGAAACTCCCATGCCTTATTACAAAGGCTTGCACTACCAACCCAAGTTTTCCCAGATCCAAATCCCGCTACAAATGCACGGAATTTATTTTCCATCTGTAAAAAATTAGCCTGAGGTACATTCAGCGTCGGATTCATGTTCGGCATCTTTTTTACTCGCATCTACAATCTGGATGGTAACTTTTACTGGTGTTGGATCATCTACGCCCTCACCATCTCCCGACCTAATCTTTTCAATCTCAAGCTGTTTCAACTCAAGGTCAAGTAACTGCAACGAATGCCCCTGCATCTCATCTTTGACTTGTTTAATAATGTTTTGTCTTGTGACCTTGTTTTTAGTCGTGTCATACATTCTCTGCAGTTCATTAATACGAAATGCTTTGTTGGCTAAAGGAATATCGAAAATATTATTCTTAAATTCCTGTCGAGTCTTTTCGAACAATAGCTTAAATTTATTGCTTAAATTCTTGCCTGCAGCTTTTGTCGGGTCGTATAACTGAACCTGTTTTCGATCAATTTCGATGTTAAACTCTTGCTTGACAGCATCCGCTACCTGTTGAGGGGTATCCATGCATGCAAGAGCTTGAACAATATAAACTTTCACTTGTTCTTTTAATGCAGCCATACCCCTACCTTTGTCTAGCTACGTCTAGCAAAATAGACAAAAAAAAGAGCTCTAAAGCTCAATTGATTACACAGTTACCGCAGCATCTTGATATATCTAGATCCGAAACAAACGGCGGATTCTTGGCGACCTCAATTAGTCGCTTAACATTCTTGCTTGGTCCATAACGTTTAACTACACCAATAAACTCTTCAACATCGTGACCAGCAAGATAGTGCTTAGGTAAGCCTGTATTGTCGCTATAAAGGACCTCGCCATCTTCATCTTTCATAACGCCAATGTGATACAACTCGTGCTCAATCAAATAGCAGAATTCTGTATCATTGGCCCGCTCGCAAAAAGAAGCATCGACAGTAATTAAGTATGTTGGAACAGCTCCGAACCAATCACGCATTTGTTGTTCCTGGCGTGCTTTCTTCCAGCCACCAACATTAAACATAACTTTTTCACATTGGCCTAAAACCATAGCTTGTTTACTTTTAAATGCAGTTGAAGCCCAAGCAAATGCTAAGAACTCTTCATTGTCATGAAGCAACTCAGCAATATGGTCATGATCTGGGTTATGAAGAGGTCCACCAATTTTTAAATAGTTAGAAATAACCCACTTCTTTAAATCCGGTGCAGGAATTATGCGAATTGCTTCCTCTTCTTCAGCCTGGTCAATAAAGTCAGTTGGTGGAAATGGTCTGATCTGTTCCATCTTCAATTCTCGCTAATTCGCTTTTTATCCAATTGATTGCATAACCTGATTCGATTTGATGTGGTTCAAGACGCTCAAATACATAACCTCTATCCAAAGCAAGATCATACTTACACAATGCGTTTGCTATCTTTCTACCACCGCGACCAACAGCCCAAGGGCTACCAGCAATTTCTATAAGAAGATTCAACTTCATAATATAAAAATCAAACCGCCAATTTTTGGTTGATTCAAATTGAAATTTTCGTCGATATCCAATTCGATGTTCTTCTAGCTCTTGAAATAGCGCTTCTTCAGCCTCTAAATAATTTTGTTTTGCTTTAGGTAATGGTCTGCTTTTAGGTTTAGTTTTTGGCTCTTTTTTTCTTGTAAGCCAAAAGTATTCTTTGTCATCCATACCTTAAGCTCCATTAGAGGAAACCCTCTGGCTTATTGTTGAGACGAGCAATTAATTTATTTTTCATTGCAATGGCCAAAAAAAATCGCTCATCTAATTGAGCGATCTCTTCTTCTGTTAGGCCTCGCGTGGTGCAACTGCTTGTGTGATTTTGCTCTCTTTGGAGCCGTCCAATCTCATAAGTGATTTTTTAAAATTCAGTCATAAATGTTCCAAATAAGGAAAATAAAAAAACCTCCCGAAGGAGGTCTAAAAAACTAAAATCTATCGACTTAAACCTAACCAACCAGCACAGGCCACCATTAATCCAGCGGATGTACGATTGACTCGTTTCATAGCCTTTTCTGATTTAATGGCTTTTTTAACTTTAGAAGCTGTAATCAGATAAATCATTTGAATAGAGAAATCTATACTAACTCCTAAAGCCGTAATAAATGCTACTTGGCTCCAAGATAGATCTGTTAAATCAAAAGCTTGTGGAAGAATAGCACCAAAGAAAATAACCGCTTTAGGGTTACTCAAAGTTAAAAATGATCCTGTTAATATCCCTCTACTCACTGATTGTTCAGTTTTCATTTGGGTTTGAAGTTTATCTAAAGACCACATTTTCCATGCAATAAATAGTAAATATACTATCCCTAGCCATTTAACAATTAGGAAGATAGTCTGAAATTTTAAAGCCAAAGCTGCTAGACCAAGAGTAGCAACTACTAACCAGACAGTGTTTCCAAGCACCATACCAATAATAAAGGGAAAACTAGAGCGACCACCATGTGATAAAACATGACCTATCAAAGTACCTTGTGCTGGACCAGGTATTGCTGCAGCAATGGCAAAAGGAATAATAAACAGCCAAATACTAGAAATATCCATATTATCCCTCGAAAAAAATCCAATCACACTTTACATTGAATACAGAAAATTGATGTATTTATATACTAATTAAATATTAGTCGTAATTAGCGATAACTTTGTTCAGTTTTTCTAGAGCCTTCGGTTCAATTTTGAGTGTGTAATTCAACTCACCAGTACCACCGTAAACATAGTCATAATTAAATAATTCTTTATCTAAAATACATGGGAGATCCAGGCCAATCATACGAACACTGCCGACCTCAAATCCTGTTACTTTTTTTACATCTTTAGGCGAGGCAAGTTTAACTTTACTACAGCCTAATAATTCTGCAATTTTATCGAACTCAATACGGTCACGTTTTCCAGATATTATTAAAGTGAAATATTCATCCTGATCAGATTTTAAAACCAGAGTCGGTGCAGTTTGTCCGAACTCTATTCCGAAAAACTCCTTTCCATCTTCTCTTGAGCGTATCGGTTTATCATGCTGAATTATTTCAAATAAAAAAGGACTATTATTTAAAATTTCCAATAATTTTTTCACAAATTGATTTCCTATGTAGAAGTTTGTTACTCGAATAGTTATTTAATTCTTCTAACACAATTGGCCAAAAACTCAATATTCCGATAATAAAGAAAAAGCCCTGCCAATAATCGATATTTAGCGGAGTGTCTTATGTTTTAAGGTATCCAGACAATTTATAAAGATGTAAGTTAATATGTGCAAAGTTTTGTGACGTATTACACATCTTTTGTATAAGCTGTTACCTTGTGAACTAAATCACATTTTGATAGTTTAATTCCTGAACTAGTAATTAAATTAATCTGATACACGACGATCAGCATTACTTTCCCTTCGCAAGTGTTTACCTAGTTCAGGCTCAATCGGAACTCGGCATCCCCAAAGTGCCGAGTTCTTTTATTTTTATACTCAAATAATAAAAAAACTACTCATTTTCGCCTATTAAATAATACCGTTTTTTTGCTATTTCTACTTCCATGATAGATATGTATTGATTTAATTCGAATGCTTTTTCGAGTGCAGGATTAAAAACATAATTATTTTTACCATCACTGTAATATGTCTTAGTTTCATCTGGCCCTGTGTAACGAATATGCGGTATTAATTTAACTTTTTCTCCAGTGCGAGGATTGTAAGCTATAAACTTCATTTTCATTCAAAATACCCTTAACTCTTATCCCTAATTTGAATTTAACACTTCCTTTTAGAAAATTATAAAATCACCGCTTCTCTTTTGCTTTAATTTACTGGGATGAAGAATTCGCATTGTCAATAGAAATCGGCACACCCTCTATAGACGGCTTTGTTTGACTTATTATTAGAGCAAGCAGCCTTTGACCTCTTTCCACCATTCCTAGGAGAAGTCAATACCAGAAATAAAAAAGAGAAGAAATAAGTAAAACTAGGGCTGATATTTTCAGCATATATAACCTACCGATAAGACTTACTTTATTTTAACAATTTATGATGAAGTTAACATTAAATTGTAATATTAAGAATTTTTTTAATTGTTCTAGATGGAGAGCCTAATCTTAAACACAAGCTGCATAAATGATCATTGATTCGCTATTTATCACAATGCTCAACCTATCATATCGCAAATCTGAACTAACAGGTTCACCTCTATAAGAGATTAGAACAACTCCAGCATTAGTCCTTCTTTTTAAATCATCTTCACTTGGAACATGTTGGCCTAAAAGCTTTTCTGCCTCACTAGGAATGCAATAAGTACTTTTAATAGGTTCTACATCTAATTGCGTTTCTTGTAATTCATTGGATGTACACCCAACACCGCTAAAAACAATCAAACAACTCAATAGAATTTTTTTCACAACCGTTCCCATTGGATTTATTTTTTTGCCATTCTAATATTCTTATTCATTAAAAATCCAATTTCAAATGTTCATAAAAACAAAAAGCCCACCGTTTGGCGAGCTCTTAAATTCATTCTAGCGATTACTTTACAATTCGCCCATTTTAGAAATCTTTATACTCAAGTGTATACCCTGCTGTCAAGCACAAGTTTCTTGATTATCTGGAAGTTCAAAATGAAAAGATCTACGAATTCTTCCTCTAATCTCATTTTCCCATTGTGCAACAATGGATTCTCCGTAAAGTTCGTACTTCTGATAGCTCTTGATATATGCAGTTTTTGTCGCAGTAATTTTAGCAATATTCATTTTTTCATTTAATGTATATGGTCGCTTACCAGTTCCACTACACTTTTCACAAAACTTAGAACCATCAGGAAATCCTTTTGAATTGAATATTTCAAGTTTCCCCAATCCTTGGCATGATCCACACATAGCCTTAACAAAAACATGGCTACGTAAAATAATCTCAGCAATTCCTTTCGCTAAATTTGTAAGATCCCCTTGCGCATTTGTAGGCTTAAACTTTTTCTTAATCATTTCATCATGAATCTTTACCGCCAATTTATTTCGAGCTCGGAAAAAATCACCTGATTTAATCTCACCACGAACAAACTCAACCTTACCGGGAATATCCCCAATACGGCGCTCTGTTTCAAAATTAAAATCGTATTTACTCACAAATGTTTCTGTTTGCTTTTGAGCTGGGGTAATAATTGCAATACGTTCAAAATCTACTTTTTCAACTAAGACTGTAGCCCAAAGTCTTGCAGCTGGTGACATCAGAGCTATTTCACCTAACACAACATCCTTGGAAATTTTCTTACCTTCAGCTTTGCCCTGGGCAATGGCAAGGCGAAGTAACTCAATAAAATCAAACTTTTCAACCAACATAATCGCCTTCCTATTAACCCTTTACCATTTTAAATAACAACTTGTTAAAACCTTTTTCTACTTCAAAATTTTGCATATCGACCAAAAACAAGCATGGCCGCATCTCTTGCATGTTCATTCGTTCTTTTTGCCCACCCTGTTAATTTCAAGAAATACTTCGCATCCGTTTTGGTTTTATTTGCCGCTGGGTGAATCATTTTGTATTTCAGACCTTGCTCTTTGCACCAATCTTCCCAAATTTGAGCATCACGTTTAACTGATCCAATCCCCTCACGCCCCCCCGCACCGCTTCGGACTTGTCTTGCATCAGCATTACCGAACCAAGTGCGTAACCGTGCATCTTCGATAAACAACATTAGATTTTCTTTACCATGCTCCCCAGCTAGTTCTAAAACTTTGCTCATAGCCAGGGTAATTGTTAAAGATTCGACCTCATGTAGTTGTCCACCCTTGCCCTGGTCAAAAGCCACAGCAAAACCAGTATGTACTCCAGTATCCACCCCGATTAAAACTTTACTCATTTCTTTTCACCCTTGAGCGCCTGCTCAATTGCTTTATCTAATTGAAGTAATTCGTTGTAATCAGTGTTAGAAAGTCCACTGCGGTTGTATTTACCTCGTAATTTGTCACGGCGAGCTATCGCTTTAGCTAAATCGAAATTTTCATGAGTACTCATGCGGCTACCCCTTTTGATGGAGTTTTAAAACCCATCTCAATCAAATATGGAATAAATGGTTTTTGTTGCTCAGGATCTGCCAGCTTTTTGGCCATGCGCTTACCAGCATCCATCCATGATTCCCCTCTATGACAAAATGAATCTTTGAAATCAGGATGATTCACAAGAAGTCGGGCAAAGGTGAAAAGCTGTTTTTCAGATGCGAAAGTTATTACCTCCGGCAATTTGTTTTCAGAATTGGATTGTTGGCCACTTGAGTTTTTGTTTTCAAAAGAACGTGGTGCCGGTGTTTTCATCTTGGCGTATTTAGCGCGAGCTTTAAGCATCCACTCTGCAAAAAATTTAACCATGTCATCATCGGAGTGATTGCGACCTTCGTTAAATCCTTCAAACGCTTTTAACTCTCTCTCAAACCAAGAAGCTTTAAAAATCTCATCGGTATCAATTGATGGATTGATTGAACAAATTTCATATTTCAAATTTTCCAAAACAAACCATGTATTTTTTTTATTTTGATTAGTGTGTTTTGATAGTGTGTTTTGTGTGTTAAACGCTTTAACTAGTAAAGGTAAAACGCTTTTACTAGCAGGGGTTAAACATTTTAACCAGCAAGGATTTTCGAGGTAGTTAAACGTTTTAACTAGCAAGTTTGAATGTTGAGGAAAATTTAAGCGTGGTTTTCTGCTTTTTCTACCTCGATTTGATTTTTTAGGACGGTGCTTCTGGTAGTTAAACGTTTTAACTAGCTGACCTTTAAAATGTGTTAAGCCTTGAACCAATACAGAACTTTTGCTTGGGAAATTTATTAAGGCTCCAACGTTGTAATTGTCTGTTAATGAAAAAACATTTCCATGAATTGATTGCTTATGAAGTTTTACCAATCCCACCTTAACAAGCTCAGTTGTGCATTTAACTACCGTAGGCCGACTCTTACCCGATAGTTTTTCTAACTGAGATATAGATAGCGCATCATCCTCTTTATTCCAGCCACGCGTTTTACGGTTAATGATGAGATAAATCTTAACCGCAGGATCTGAGATTTTATTCATCGCCTCATCAACAAATGCGTTTGTTACTTGAAATGAATTCGGGGTGTATTTACTCATGATGTAAGTACCTCATGACTTTAATGCTTAATGAGTTACTCACTAGAACTCACCTTCTTCAATAATTTGAATGAAAGTACCTAGGTATCGAATACGCTTAGTTCGGTAAAGACTCGAGATAATTACGCCAGCATGGTAAAGATAAATACCATGTGCGCCGTGTTGATCTACAAGAGCTTGCATAAACTCATCTCGTGTTACCGCTGCGTTATTCACATCACGATTTTGGCGTTCTAAATTTTTCTTTCGCTTATCAAGTAAACCAGCAAGGGTTCTTAAAGCAGGTTCATGCCAAGACTGGATGCTTTGCTGTCGTTTTTGTTCAGAAATAATCATATCAAGACACCTCCTTCTGCGACTCTAAGGCACGTTGGTAGTACATCTCTACGTCAGACACAAACAAAGCAACCGATGCAGCTAAACGGCGTTTTGCCTTGATTTCAGCAACCGTGGCGTGACGTAAGTCCGCAATGAAGACATACCCACATAGCGCTGTTTTAAGACTTTTCACTTTGAGTAGTTCTGGGTCACTAGAGAAACCGACTACCTCAAGTAAGACGTCTTTATATTTTTGATGTGTAAGCACAACAACATCACCAGGCAAAAACTCGGGTGGGTTGTGTTTAGTCGATTGATTTGGTAAATTGGTCATATTCATTAGCTCCTGATTGTTGATGAATAAAAGCCTGGGCACTCCAATCTCCAGGCTTTTTTAATGGATGAAATTTGGTGTTGAGCTCATCCGTTTGTTCTGGTAAATTAGTTTGCATGTTCATTGGTTCCTTCAAGCGCTGATGAATTAAGAAGCCTGATTGAGTCCATCAGGCTTTTTTTATGTGTTCTTCCCGTTCGAACTGTTCTCTTAGTTCATATAAATCAAAGCGTTCTCTTGGTATTCCTGATACCTGCGACATAAGATTCTTGTCATCTTCACAACGCTTCATATCCAAAATGGCTAACCATCTTAAATATTGGCTGTTTGACCAGCCCCGTTCGTATGCTTCTCTGGCAATGTGCTTTGCAACACACTCAGATAAATGTGTGGGCATACATACCGTTTTCTTGGTGCCTAGTTTTCGTTTGGTCATGGTTGTTCCTAAGCGACTAAATGTTTTGGATTTGCTTTATCAAGCAGCCACTCTTTTGTGAGCTTCCCATTGCTGTGTTCTGCGAAGATTTCTGCATATTGGGTTTCCCCAGTGTAGTCAGTACGCGGCAAAACACCTTTCTCAGCCATTTTTCGAACCGCAACATAGGAAATGCCGAGTAGGTTTGCTGCCGATGTACGCCCACCAACAGCTTGTATTGCTTGTTGAATAGGATTCATATTTTAAACCTCAATTAAACCCAATTAATATTTAAATTAAACCATGAGTTAAAATTTATTTCAACCTATGGTTGCTTACATTTTTATATTTTTTATACGAAAATTTAACCAAAGGTTTCACACAATGAAAGTTATGAGCACAATGGTTGAACGCATTCAGGCTGCACTGAAAGCAAAGAAATTATCCTGGTCCAAAGCTGCCACAATGATTGGTTTGAGCCCTCAAGCACCATCTAAATGGAAAAAAGGCCAAATAAGTAAAGAAACCCTGGATAAGCTAGCCGAGTTATTGGGAGTTGATGCTGGGTGGCTTCTGAATGGCAAGAAAAATCAGAATTTAACCAACTTCAACATGCAAGAGTTTATGGACATGCATGGTTTATCAAAGACAAATGAATCATCATTTGATCTAAGTGATATTCAAGGCGTAGAAATGGTTGAATATGCTGTTGGTACTGGTGATGGATTTATCTGGATTGATGTTGTAGAGGCAAGTTTTTCGTGCGGTACAGGCGAGGCAATAGATTTTCATTTTGATGTAATTAATGGAAAACAGCCATTTCCACCAAATTTCTTTAAAAATAAACATGTACACCCTGATTTTATGCGCATCATTAAAGCAAAAGGCGACAGCATGGCGGACAAAATTGATGATGGTGACCTGGTAGGTATTGATATATCTCAAACAAATATTATTGATGGCGAAATTTACGCTGTTTACTTTGAGGGTGAAGGTATGATTAAGCAGATTTTCAAGGAAGAAGGTGGGAAACTGATTCTACATAGCCTTAACCCTAAATACAGAGATCGTGAAGTAACAGAACAAAATGGCTTAAATTTTAAAGTTATGGGTCGTCAGTTTTGGCGTGCTGGGTAATTAAAACTTCTTAAAGAGGGAAAATATAATGATCGCAACACTAAATAAATCCAAAACAGCGCTAACAATTAATCGTCAAGATTTTAAATTGGCGCTGGGTAAAATTGGTGCAGGAATTGATAAACAAATAGCCTCGCTTAAAAAAGCTAAGCAAAACTATAACGCTGCGGAAATGGCACGAGAGGTCATCAGTGAAGCAAATATCTTTGAAGCTATTATTGAAGGCTTTAACGAAGCAGAAGGCACCAATCTAAAGTTAACAGATATAACCAATCTTGAGGTAACACAAGAATGGATAGATGAATTTTTAGAAAAATATTCTGTTATATAAACAGCCTAAATCATTTTTTGTAGGCTGGATAATAAAACTGTGAACCCTACACAGTCTTTACAACAGATATGAGGATTGTCAGTGAGCAAGAAATATAGACAACCAGAACTTCATGAATACAGATGCCTGTCAAGCACTGAGCAGATGGCTATACACCAGATGCTCATCTCCTATGTTCGTGAAGAAAATTGTCGCTTTAATATCAGAATGTCTGGTACAGCAGAGCCCTATAACTTGGTAAAGCTAACCAGCATTAATTTTGAAAACGAAGCCGCTGCCATTTGGATTCACTTCGAAACCATCACAGGCGAGAAGAAAGCTCTTCCTATTGATTATTTATCAAGAATTGAGTTTTCAGGACAAAATGATATTTAAAACTGTGAACCCGACGCATTCTTTAGATCGGGTGGAGGAGATAATGAATTTGAACTAAAAGCCAATGCTTTTCTCTAAATTTTTACGTAAACTACTTTTATATAAATTTTCAAAGTAAATATGACTAACTTTATTCAGCATTCGCCAATTGCTCTAAAGAGCTACATGGAACAGATAGGAAATCTATCTGCGAATGAGCTCGCCACTAAATCTGATTTAAAGTTATCTGTTATTAAAGGTTTATTAAGTAGTGTAGAGCCACTTATCACACTTAGTGAGTTGGAGCGCATTGCCCAAGTTCTATTCATTCCTAGTGTTTATTTAACCACTCATGAAATTTCGTTTAGTCCAGAAATTCCAGATATAGTTGATCATAGAAATTTAGAAAATGTTGGTAACTCAACTTATGGTTACAACTCTGTAATCAGAGAAGCAATACAAGCTAGACAAGATTATATATATCTGCTTGAATCTATGGGTAATGATCCTATACCTTTTACTTTAAGGCTTTCAGGGCAAGATGCCATTTCAGATTCGAATTTAATATCATCGTATTTTGATTTAAAAAATAAAAGTAAAAAAGCTCAACATAATGACTATTACTCTTCTTGGCGAAGCATATTGGAATCAATGGATATTCTGGTGATTGAGAGAAGTAGTCATGAATCATTTGGTTCAGATGGTTTTTGTTTGTGGTTCGATGTAGTACCAGTAATTGTAGTTTTAAGTACCGGCCAATCTTCCGAGAGAAGATTGTTTACCATCCTCCATGAACTCGTACATCTAGGGTTGAGGCAAAGTGTCTTTGATGGCTTTGTTAGCACCCTCTCGAATGATAATTATTTAGAAAGGTATTGTGATTCAGTTGCCGGTCATGTAATCGCACCTTTTGAGCTTTTAGAAAAATTATATGATCCAAATTTATCAATTGACGACTTGGTTTTAAAAGTTAGAAGTAAAGTTAAGGCTAGTAGACCAGCTGTGGCCATTCAGTTGAAATTGGCGGGATATATTACTCAAGAAGAACTAAAACTTTACTTAAGAAATCTTGAAGATATAAAAATATCAAAACGCCAAGGTGGTGAGGTAAAAATACCTGCATCTATAAGAATTGTTAGTAAGTTTGGGAAGTATTTTGTTCAAACCGTTATTTCGGCAATGTATCAAAATAATATCTCATCAACCAAAGCTAAAAGTATTCTTGGAATTAAAGACAGCCATAAAGCATCAACATTTAAAGATGTGCAGAAAAGGGTCCATATGTAAATGAAATATATCAGTTTGGATACCAATGCAATTCTAGATTTCTGCTACAGAACATATCCTGAAAAAACATTTCCTAAGCTTTGGGAGCTTGTAGATTCGTTGGTGCTAAGTCGCGCAATAAAGCTTCATGTTTGTTCTTCTGTACTGGAGGAAACTACTGATAAAATTGAAACATTTGAATATGATTTAGAAATTTTAAATTTGTTTTTAGAGCGATATTTTGTTCAAACTATAGAAAAAGATGATGTGGGAAATCATATCATTGATATTCGAAAAATGCTAATTAAGTACCCTTTTTCAGCAAATTCACCTCATGCGACATCGGATGAACCAGATGTCGACTTAATTGCTATAGCTAAGTACTTAGGTGCAAATAGTATTGTTATCACTGGTGAGATAGGTTTTATTGGTAACAATTGGGATAATTTTATTGGCAATAGAAAGACAAGAATAAAGATCCCTGATATATGCTGTTTAACAAAAATTCAATCTTGCTCATGGTCATCCTTATTTGAGAGTTTTAATCTAGTTGTGTAGCTAGAAATTATAACTCCAAATAACCCACCCCCATTGGTGGGTTTTCTTTTGTCTATTAAAACATTTTTAAACCTAGTTATAAATTTTTTCACCACAGGTTTAAGTTTTACTTGATTTAATTTTATACCTTTGGTTTAATAATTCTCACCAGATAACAAAAAAGCACACCGACCCTTTCAACTTTCGATGTGCTTACATGACACACACATGCGAGATCAATTATGAACGTAAAAGCAATTCCTTTCAACCATGTCAAAGTTACAGGCTTTACTGCTCTAGTTTTGATTGCTGGTTTAGCTTCTTGTGAATACAAGACAGCTCAATCTAGCTTCGTACCAAACACGCCGTTCACACCGCAAACGCAACCTAGTATTTACGGTGTTCAAACAGCAAAGATCACAGGTAAGACTTCAGGCGTTGCCGTTATCAAACTTGATGGCTTCCGAGTAAACGTTAGCTTTGACTTTGAGGCTCATCCTGATAGCTACGGCGTACCTGGTTCGGAATTTACAGCTGTTGATGTAACTCAGCTCACTATCATTGAAATCACCGATGTAAACGGTAAATCGTATAGTGATTTCACGGATTACAACGATCACCGCAATATCAATACCCTTCTCAAAGGCTTCATCGAACGTAATAAGTTGGTGGAGGCTTGAACATGAAAACAACCTACACCACTCCTTTTCGTCAATTCCTTTTTAAAGATCAGGAAGGCTTTTATCACGTTCGTCTAGGGCCAAAAGTATACATGGCTAAGCTGTCTTTAGATTTTACACCCGACTTTGACAAAGATTTCGCTGGTGGGAAAAGAGCTCAGCCTTTCAACTGGTACAACGTGCTTGTTAAAGATTCTCCAGATAGTGAACCTCGTCCAATTACTACAGACGAATTATCAAAAAAATGGTTCAAGCCTGAATTTAAAGGCGGCGTTAATTATCAACGCTCTATTGAACAAAAGAACCGTACTCAACCCCAACGATACAGCGCAGAGCAACGTATCGCTTATAAAAACTCTCGTTATTAATTGGGTGGCATCATGACTAATCAAAACAATGCATTACATACTATTCAACAAGAATTGAAAGCGCCAAAGAATAAAGATAATGACTTCGGCAAATTCAAATACAGAAGCTGTGAAGACATTCTTGAGGCTGTTAAACCACATCTAAAAGCTTTAGGTGCAACACTTGTTCTTACTGATGAAGTTCAACAAGTTGGTACTGTTGTAGTTATTTCCGCAAAAGCTGTATTTACAGATGCAAACGGTAAAGAAATTACTGTAACTGCTCATGCTGGTGTTGAAGTAAACAAAAAAGGAATGGATGTTGCCCAAACATTTGGAGCATCAAGTTCATATGCTCGTAAGTACGCTTTAAATGGATTGTTCCTTATTGATGACACTAAGGACTATGACACTAATGAATATCATCAACAAATGGACCAAGCATCTAAAAATCAAAACAACCGTACTAACGGTAATCAAAGCCAGCAATCCAATCAGAACCGACAAGCAAACAACTCCAATAATGCTCAATCTTTAGCTCAACGTTATACAAATGCACTTGCCAGCATCAAAAATGCCAAATATCCATCAACCCTGGATAAAGCCATAGCAACATTTGCAAATTCACAATATTCCGCTGGGATCTCTAATGCATGTCGAGCTCGAGCAGATCAAATGGGATGGAATTTTAATTCCAATACTCAGCAACAAAACCAAACTCAACCACTTCATCACTAATTAGAGGCAGGAATTTAACATGACTAACTTAATTTCAAATCAAGAAGCCTTTAATGCTTTGATGTCCGGCAAAGTTATTCTTTGCCGCCACATCGATGGTGAGTTTGATACTTTGGATCAGTTCCCGGCTACGGTGTTTTCATTGCCTGGCTATGAATATTGTATTCAACAACCAAAAATTGAATTGGCTGGAATTACGTTTACTCAGCCTCTTACCCTTGAGGATGTAACACCTGATCAAGATATTTATCTTATAGAGCATACTGGTACCATTTATTGGTACAAATTCAGTGAAATTTCAGCTCTTAAAACAGCTATTACAAATGGATTTGCTCAAGCAGATATAGAAAATGCTCGCCTCCAGTTAAAAGCATTTTGTGCTGCCGTTGGCCGTGATGTAGATACAAGTGAGATACTTGTCGTGCCTATTGGCGGTGCAGACAAACAAAAAGGCTCTAAGAAAAAAGCATCAAAGGCTGCTACCCCAAAACAAGTTGAAGAAATTAAAAGCGAAGATCCATCTCATTCAGATGTATTGGGTCCCTCTTCAACTGGAGAAAACAAAGCGCCTCAAACTTCAAACAATTTTCAACACCAAGTTTTATTAGATGCTTTGAAAATTACAAATACAGAGCAAGAAGTCGAGAACGTTTGCTCAGGTCTTGAAAAAGAAGGCTTTACACAAGATCAATTAGATGAAATTGAGATTGCTAAACAAGCTCGATTAACTGAGCTGGATTTTATTGAAATGGATGCAGCTGATACAGCTAGTGAACAAGTGTTTTCTGTTTTATATGACTCATTTATTAGTGAGATTGAATCTTGTAACTCAGCTGAAGAACTACAAGCCATTAAAAACAAGATAGGTGCAAATGGCCATTTAGAAGAGCAAGAACGCAACTATTTAATGAAAGTTATTCAAGAGTCAACTTTCAGCGATAAATCATTATCAGCACCAAAAGCAGTACTTATCGGTCTAATTGATCAGGCCAACACATTAGATGAATTAGCCAAAGTTAATGACACTATTTTAGCAAGCTCTAAAAATCTTACTTCTGAAGATTTAAGTGAATTAAAAATTCAGAGTGAGCAGCGTAAAGAACAACTTTCACAGCTTGATTTAATAGATCCTGAACCTGCTTATCCTGAATTCATATACACCAAAACTCTTATAGACAATCTAATTGTTGAAATAGATTTGGCTGGGAACGCAGAAGAAGTTAATGCGATCTTCGACCGCACACGAAAATGGTCAGAATCACAACGCAAACCTTTACTTGAGGCATCACATCACCGCCTTAGACAACTTCAAAACAGACCTTTAATTGAGCGCATCCACGCTGCACAGAATATTGATGTTTTACGTAACTTATTCGCTGAGATCCGTTTGCTTGAAAATGGAACTTTGAAATTTGACGCAATGACAGCCTATAAAAACCGTGAAGCTCAATTACCAGGTGCACCATTGGAGATAAGCCAATGAAATATCGCTACTCAACAATGACACGAACATTGCTTGTAATTGGCGCTCACATGAACCACCAGTTCGACAATGTAAACCCTTCTGAAATCGATGCTTGCTTAGTGAATGTGAAGTTTAAAGAAACCGCATGGAGAAAGTGAAAATGAGTACAGCAGCTGAACTTAAAAAAGTCAATGAAATGACTAATTTTAAAAAATACAAAGCGAAGGTATACGAGGCACTGGCGAGCGATACTTACGGGTTAACAGTCTCTCAATTGGCGACTATATGCAAGCTAAGTGCGAAGACTATTAAGCAAATTTTAGCTGAACTAGAAGTCGAGAAAAATGGCGATGTTTACATGCTAATCACAAAACAAATTACACCTGGAGATGGTGTGGAAATTATTGAGTCAAAACCTATAGAGGATTCACCTATAGATCTTTCTACAGCTATTTTTACAGACATTATTTGTCCTAAAGCTGATGAGCTCAGAAAGAAGGATCCTCAAGCATTTAGCATATTTGCCTATGATGTGATGCGATTAAGCCTCTCACTTTATTCAGAAACTACAAACATTAATCAGTTTGATATTAATGTAAAAGTATTACTCAGCAATATGGTAAGCCGTCTTGAGCGATATCAAAACAGACTTAAGCCCCGGAACATAATCAGTGTAAAAAATACGGGAGCCATACCATGAAAGAAGCACTCTACGTAACAAATATTTTATGGTTTTTAGCTTTTTTAATTGTGGTTTTTTGGTGAGGTGATCTAAATGAAATCTATTGATAAACAAGCTGAGATTGATAAGTTCAATGCCGCTAATGATGATGAAGAATTTTCACCAGAATCTCTTGCGGCAATACTTGATGTTTCGACCTCTTGGTTGCAAAAAAAGCGTTGTGAAGGTGGTGGTATCCCATTTTCAAAAGTTCACTACAGAAAAATAATCTACAAAAAATCCGATGTGTTAGCCTATATAGAACGGCGTCGCATCCAATCAACATCACAATTGGCGGTTTAACCGCCTTTTTTATTTAAAAAATTTAGTAGGCAAACAATAGGCTAAAAACACATAAAAATAGGCAAATTTGAAGAAATAGGCAGATAGTAGGCAAATAAAGTATATTATCGTATCATGACATCTGCTTTAATATTGTTTCAGACATTTTTATTTAAATACAAAAACTTAAAAACACTTTTCATGTGTTTACAAATGGTCTAATATCGTTTCATATTGCTAGAAAATCATTTCTATCCGAGAACTCATCGGGTTCAGGGTAACGACACATGCAGCGGCATCTTCGGAGCATTTAGTTTTAACTTTAAGAAAAATTCAAAATATTTATTTTAATTTAGTCTTTCATACAGACCTGTCAGTCTAAAATTCCTTTTTAAACATTAAATTATCCTCTTACGTTATTAATTTACCCTACACCTCTACCATATTATTTTTAATTTCTATTAAGACACTCTTCATACCAAGCTGTTTGAAAATCTTCTATTGCTTTTCTTTTAAAGAAACTGGTTTTGAATACTTTGGCTGAGTAAGCCGAATTAATTAAATCCTGATAAAGTTGTTTTGCTTTAGGATCTTCTAGACCATTCGCTATCTGTTGCAAGTCTTGAGATGGAACTTTTTGTTGACGTGCCTCCATGACTGTATGAGCAACTTTTTTCACTACATTACAAATCTCGGGATCACTTACGTTTTCGTCTGCATGACAACTTAAAGCCAAAAAACCAAGAAGAAATAATCTAAACTTCATGTCCCTACCCTATTTTTATAGTTTAAAACGAATAACAGAATTTAATTATTAAAAAAAAGAAATAGAAAATTTCTTACTATTTCTTTTTAAAAGATCACGCTGGATTAATCACGTAAAAATAAATAATCAGACCCACTAAAACGGTTGAAGCAATCGTTAAGTATGTACCGACCGTATTAAAACTCTGTAAGAATTTCAAGATTTCCATATCTAGAACCCCCTAAACTATCACCGATAAAAGACAAAATGAAATTTACCACAACCCAATAATGCCAATCAATTCACATTTATCGGATTTTTTGAGATTTTAAACATCAATTAATTTATTGATTACACCTAATCGCCAAGGCATCCTTGTAGTAGTCAGTTGCACTTTTCAAATCTGACAACAATTTTTCTTCGGTATAAGGTTTTGGTGAAATTTTTATTAATGCGGGCATATATTGGGTCTTGTAAACCTCAGGATAGTCATGGCACAAGATTTTGACTTTAACCTCTTGTGGTGTATTCGGATTATCCAATTGATCTAAAAACTCTCCAATTTTACGGTCAGACTCTTCAAATTGAGCTTTATAGTCAACTTCAGCAGCTTCAGGTTCTGTTTGTTTTGTGCATCCACCAAGTAGTAATACGGTGCTTATTGTAATGGTTAAAATTTTTAACTTCATAGGCTTAACAATTTCGCATTCATCTTTTTAAATATTCTTATCTCATTAAATGTAAATAAATACTGATAATACGTAAAGAAATAGAGTTTTTTATCGCTAAAGAAGATATCTCACATCACTTTATGACAATTAACTAACCAAATAAATTTAAAGTTATTTTCTAATCATTCTTCTATTTTCATAAAGCTATAAAAAAATAGGTATAATTTTGCTCGACTGATCTCAAATCTTTGTTAGATTTACACATGAATGAACTTAGTTTTATTAGAAAAAATTTAAGATCTAAAAGACGCTCTTTAACCCAGTTGGAGCAAAAACAAGCTCAGCTTAATGTTCTCCATCATCTAAATACCCTTGCTATTTTTCATTCATCGAAAAAAATTGGTTTATATTTACATGCCTTTGGAGAAATCCATACCGATCTTCTCATAAAGTTATGTTTTAAAAAGAATAAGCAAGTTTACTTACCTATGATTTGTTCTATGAATCAAAATTTAGTTTGGGTAAAAATATCCAAAAACCAATATTTAAATCGACGTTTTTCTCATCATCCATTGGGTATGAAAGAACCTATGGCAACAAGAGGAAAACATGTATCTAAACTTGATTTACTGTTAATGCCACTTTTAGCTTGTGATCAATACGGTACGCGTATTGGTATGGGGGGTGGCTATTATGACCGTACATTGGCAACTGCAAAACATAGGCCTTATCGTTTGGGTGTGGCCCATCAATTTCAATTTATTGAGCATACTTTAAAACGGCAAAGTTGGGATCAACCATTAGATGCTTTACTCACGCCTCAACATATTTATTATTTTAAAAGATAATTTTCATACAAAAACAATTTAAATTCAAAAATTTAAAATCAACATTTACTTTTCATGCCTCTAAAATCATAAAAGTAACCATCCTAAGGATGGTTACTTTTAAGTGACAGACCGCTTTACCAACTTATATTAACACGTCTATTTAGTGTTCAATATCGAATAAGTTTTGCATTATTGTTAACAATACATTGCTTATAAATGGCACAAGAAACTGATTACTTTCCATCCAAACGGATTTTTTGTTATGTGAATATTTCATAATTATTAAGCTAAATTACTTAGCCTTGCTACAAAATTTTATTCTTCTTAAGAATTAATCCATTGATTCATAATATTTAAAAAAAAAGTTGACTAAATTAGTCATTTTTTCCACATTTTCTATTGAAAGGCCCTTGTAATTTTCAAAATACACATCACTATAAAAACATGGCAACCTCGTTGTCACTCATTAGGAGTGCCCATGTCTGAACTTATTATGAATGAAAAAACTGACTTAGAGCCTCAGGTTCCAAGTGTATTACCACTTTTAGCGTTACGTGATGTAGTGGTCTATCCACACATGCAAATTGCGTTATTCGTGGGTCGTGAAAAATCGATCAATGCAGTTGATGTGGCTCGTAACAGTGACAATTTAGTATTTGTAGTTGCGCAAAAAGATTCGCTTACAGAAGATATTGATCACGATAACCTTTATCAGTATGGAACTGTCGCTAAGATTGTTCAGGTCGTAAATCATGAGAATGATGAAAACTGCATCAAAGTACTGATTGAAGGGTTACAGCGCTCTAAGCTTGAAAAAATTATCGATGAAGATAGCCATTTGACTGCTGAACATAGCTTAAGTCCAATGACAATTAACGTAGATAAAGCTACCCAAGAAACTCGTTTACAAGAGTTACGTACTTTATTTGCTCAATATGCTGAAGCAAAATTACGTAATGCACGTGAACTGGTTGCAGCTGCTAATAAAATTGAAGACTTACTACAACTTATGTTCTTCGTGGCAACACGTGTGCCTCTAAATATTGAAATTAAACAGAAGTTTTTAGAGCACGATGAGTTTGAAGCACATTTGCAAGAGCTTATGAGCTACTTGGTGAATCAATCTGCAGAACAGCAAATTGAACAAACTTTGCATGACAGCGTAAAACGCCAAATGGAAAAAAACCAACGTGAATACTTTCTAAATGAAAAAATGAAAGTCATTCAACGTGAACTTTCTGACATGAATGGCGGCGCTGAAGATGACGTTGCTGAAATAGAAAAGCGTCTTGCTGAAGCTGATTTACCTGAACACGTACGTAAAAAAGCTGAAGCTGAGTTCCGTAAGCTTAAAGCAATGCAACCAGCATCTAGTGAAGCGGCTGTTGTACGTAACTATCTAGAAGTAATTTTAGATACACCGTGGAATAAAGCGAGCAAAGTGAGTATTAACCTTGCGAAAGCTCAAGAGATTCTTGATACAGATCACTACGGCTTAGATGACGTTAAAGATCGTATTGTTGAATACTTGGCAGTTCAGTCTCGTGTTAAAAAACTCAAAGGTCCGATTCTATGTTTAGTAGGCCCTCCTGGTGTAGGTAAAACTTCACTTGGTGAGTCAGTTGCAAAAGCAACAGGTCGTGAATTTGTTCGTATGGCGCTTGGTGGCGTACGTGACGAAGCTGAGATTCGTGGTCACCGTCGTACTTATATTGGTGCGATGCCAGGTAAAATCGTGCAGTCTTTAACAAAGGTTGGCGTGAAGAACCCATTGTTCTTACTCGACGAAATTGACAAGATGGCACAAGACTACCGTGGTGATCCAGCTTCTGCATTGCTTGAAGTATTAGATCCATCACAAAACAGTAAGTTCAACGATCACTATTTAGATCTTGATCTTGACCTGTCTGAAGTGATGTTCATCTGTACTGCAAACAGTATGAATATTCCAGAAGCATTGCTTGACCGTATGGAAGTTATTCGTCTACCGGGTTATACCGAAGATGAAAAAGTGAACATTGCTGAACGCTACCTTGTTCCAAAAGCAATTAAGAACAACGGTCTACGTGCAAAAGAGTTAACAATTCATGAAGAAGCGATTCGTGACATTGTTCAACGCTACACACGTGAAGCTGGTGTACGTAATTTAGAACGTGAAGTGTCTAAAATTGCGCGTAAAGTGGTAAAAGAAGCCGTAAGTAAAAAGTCTAAAAACTTACAGCTTGATATTACCTCTGCCAATCTTCCAGAATACTTAGGTCCACACAAGTTTGACTTTGGTATTGCAGAAGATGAAGCGCAAGTAGGACGCGTAAATGGTCTAGCTTGGACATCTGTAGGTGGTGAGTTACTTACCATTGAAGTTGCAGCTGTAAAAGGTAAAGGTAAATTCATTACCACTGGTTCACTCGGTGATGTTATGAAAGAGTCTATAACCACAGCAATGACTTTAGTACGTACACGTGCCGATGAGCTAGGTATTGAGGCTTCTCGTTTTGAAGAAACTGATGTACACGTTCACTTACCAGAAGGTGCGACACCAAAAGATGGTCCATCTGCTGGTTTAGCATTAACCACTGCCCTTGTATCAGCATTTACAGGTATTGCGATTCGTCCAGATATTGCAATGACTGGTGAAACAAGTTTAGGTGGTCGTGCAATGCGTATTGGTGGCTTAAAAGAAAAACTTCTTGCAGCACACCGCGGTGGAATCAAGCTCGTCTTTATTCCTCAAGATAACGTTCGTGATTTGGCAGAAATTCCAGCCAATGTTAAAGAAGGTTTAGAAATCAAAGCTGTAAAAAGTATTGATGACATCTTACCTTTAGCATTAGTCTCAATGCCAAAGCCTTTACCTAAAACACCGATTGTAAAACCGGTGGAAGGTTCAAAAGCAGCACGTCACTAATTGAAATGTGAAAAAAGAGAGCTTCGGCTCTCTTTTTTTTGTTACACAATTTGATTGAAAAATATCCAACCATCCTCATAATAGGTATTAAGAGTATTTAATTAAATTAAGTATTCTTCGTTATCTATTATTTTATAGATAGCCTTGTTTTTATTCTCTATGATCATCTGAACTCCAGACAGATGATCATTTGATCGCAGTCCAACACCGTTTTTTGGACTGCGTTTTTTATGCCTATTTTACTACCACGAACTTATCTTTTCCTCAGGTATAATGCGCAAGCTGTTTTTGAATGAATAGATAATATGAAAATTCGTATTCTGACCATTGGTCAAAAAATGCCTGCTTGGGTTCTCACTGGTTTTGAAGATTATTTCAAACGTATCCAACCTTTTGTGCAAACCCAAGTCATTGAACTTCCTATGGCTAAACGTGGTAAGAATGATTCAGAAGCAGATATTTTAAAATATTGCCAAATTGAAGGCGAAAGTATTCTAAATGCGTTAAAACCGAACGAAACTTTAATTGCCCTAGAAGTTGGTGGTCGAGAACTCAGTACAGAAAAATTAGCTGACACCATGAAACTGTGGATGCTTGAAGGTAATGATGTAGTACTCGCGATTGGTGGCCCAGATGGTTTATCAGATCAGGTACGTAAAGCAGCGGCATGGCATTGGTCACTCTCAAAACTAACAATGCCACACCCTTTGGTACGTGTTTTATTAATTGAACAACTATATCGAGCGATGACTATTAATCATAATCATCCCTATCACCGTGCATAAAAACAACAACCGTTTCATTTTAGGAACAATCCGTTGAAATCAGGATACTTTTAACATGTCCTGATTTTGGCATAATGACTATCTATTATTCTGTTTTTCAACTCAGGTGTAATGCAATGGAACTACAAACCCTTCCTGGACTGTTTATTTCACATGGTTCACCCATGCTTGCACTTGACCCGGAACAAGTAGGACCTGCTCTACACCGTCTAGGTGCAAATCTTCCTACACCAAAGGCAATCATTGTGATGTCTGCGCATTGGGAGAGTAAAGCACTTGAAGTGTGTATTTCGACTCGTCCCGAAACATGGCATGACTTCCGCGGCTTTCCTAAAGAGCTATATGAAATTCGCTACAGCGCACCTGGGCAGCCAGAGCTCGCCGAAGAAATTTTAAAACTACTGGCAGATGCTCATTTTGTTGCTCATGCCAATAGCACCCGTCCTCGTGACCATGGTGTCTGGATGCCTCTATTGCATATGTACCCTGACGCTGACATTCCTGTCGTCGAGATTTCTTTGCCAACAAATTTAAGCGCACAGGAAATTTATCGTATAGGGCAAACTCTCGCACCTTTACGTGACAAACAAGTTCTACTCATTGGTTCAGGTAGCATTACCCATAATCTTGCAGAGTTATCTTGGCAAGGAGACAACTCTAAAGTTCCTGAATGGGCTTCAACTTTTAGAAATGCTGTTGTTAATAAACTTACCCATCAAGATTATGATGGTGTACTGGAATGGCAGTCATTGCCTTATGTAAAACGTAATCATCCTACCCTTGAACATTTTGCGCCTTTGTTTTTTGCTATGGGTTCAGGCAATCGCTTTACGATTGTTCACAGCAGCTTCACAATGGGCTCACTAGGCATGGATATCTATCGTTTTGATTAATTATTAGCAAATACCCCGTTTTTCGGGGTATACCATTATTTTTGTTGAAAATTAGAATAACTTACAAACTTATACATTTTAAAAACCGAAACAATCAAATGTTTACATTTTCTTTTTTTAAGAATGATTTAAGCTTATCGCTGTTGTTTTTTTACTTGAAGTTTTTAAATGAAAATTAAATATTTAATTCTTGCGTTATTACCTTTTTCTTTGATGGCGTGTCAAACAGTTACTAATACTCCTGCTCCAATTGTATCTGAGCAACAACAAAATCTTACAACCACTTTAGGTGAATATGCTTGGACTTATCAAAATGTAAAAGCTTCTAAACCACTTGTACTTAATTTTAATGCAGACGGCCAACTAAATATTAATACCGGTTGTAACGATCAAGGTGGTACTTGGAAAGTTGAAGGTAACCAACTTGTTACCTCTAGTCTTGTTTCAACTTTGATGGCTTGTCAAGATGACTTGATGAAACAAGAACAACTTTCTACTAGCCTCTTTAATGAAGCAAAATTACCAATCGAAATTAGCAACAATAATGGTCAGGTGATTTTAAGCGTGACAGATAAAACTGGTCAAAAGCATATTTTCCAAGGTCAAAAAGCAGTTAATACTCAAGCTTTAACAGATTATTCTTGGTCTTATCAGCCTGAAAATACAAAAAAACCAATCGTTCTTAACTTTAGCAATGACCGTTTATCTATCGCAACAGGTTGTAACCGCCAAGGAACAACTTGGAAAGTTGAAAATAATACGATTGTAACGGCTGACGTAATGTCAACGATGATGGCTTGTGAACCTGCTTTAATGAAACAGGAACAATTCTCTAGCAGCCTCTTCCAAAAACGTGCGATTCCATTTGAACTCAATACAACAAATGTTGATCAACCAACATTAACTGTTGTTGATGCGCAAGGTCAAAAATATACTTTCACAGGTAAAATGACACCTGAAGCAAAATATCAATCTGAAGGGAAAACTGTTTTCCTAGAAGTTGCTCCACAAACTAAATCATGTACTGGTGTAGCACCACAAACATGTATGCAAGTTCGTGAAATTAAATATGATGACAAAGGTGTTAAAACTTACGCTGACAAAAACTGGTCATTATATTATGGTCAAATTGAAGGTTTTGAACACAATCCTGACCAACGCGTAATTTTACGTGTAAAACGTTTTGAAGTGAAAAATCCAGCAGCAGACCAATCTAGCCTAGCAGATGTGTTGGATATGGTTGTAGAGCAAGAGTTAGTTAAAAAACCTAAAAAATAAGTTTTTAGACTAAAAAAATCCGATGCTTATGCATCGGATTTTTTTATTTCTATTCTTAGAAAATACCTTGAGCAAGCATTGCATCAGCTACTTTTACAAAGCCTGCAATATTGGCACCATCAACATAGTTAACAGTACCGTCTTCTTTTGTACCGTATCTTACACAATTGGCATGAATAGCTTTCATAATTGCATGTAGACGCTCATCTACCTCAGCATGTGTCCAGCTTAAACGAATTGCATTTTGAGACATTTCTAAACCAGACGTTGCGACACCACCTGCATTAGATGCTTTTCCTGGCGCATATAAAATTTTGGCTTTGATAAAGTGTTCAACTGCCTCAAGTGTAGATGGCATATTAGCGCCTTCAGCCACACAAATTACGCCGTTAGAAATAAGCGTTTTAGCATCTTCACCTGTTAATTCATTTTGCGTAGCACATGGTAAAGCAATATCAACAGGAATATGCCAGGGTGTTTTCCCTTCAAAATATTCAAAGCCATGTTTAGAAGCAAACTCAGAAATACGGCCACGCTTAACGTTTTTAAGATTCATAACTTCATCAAGTAATTCATCTGTAAAACCATTTTTTACATAAACAGTTCCATTAGAGTCAGATAAAGTAACAACTTTGGCCCCTAAGAACATAGCCTT
This sequence comes from Acinetobacter sp. V102_4, assembly GCF_031799005.1. NCBI lineage: Bacteria > Pseudomonadati > Pseudomonadota > Gammaproteobacteria > Moraxellales > Moraxellaceae > Acinetobacter > Acinetobacter sp. V102_4. Next base: position 99,018 of record NZ_JAVQNR010000053.1, read on the forward strand.
CTCTGCCGCGTATTGCGCAACATTACCCGAACCAGAAACAGAGACTGTTTTGCCAACGAAAGACTGCCCACGCGCTTTTAGCATTTCTTCTGCAAAATAAACCGTACCATAGCCAGTTGCTTCTGGGCGCATTAAGCTACCACCAAATGAAATTCCCTTACCAGTAAAGACACAAGCGGTGTCGTTACTTAGCTTTTTCATCATGCCTGCCATGTAACCGACTTCACGCGCGCCCACGCCAATATCTCCCGCAGGAATATCAGTATTCGGACCCAAATGACGGTATAGCTCAATCATGAGTGCCTGACAGAATCGCATAATTTCAGCATCAGATTTACCTTTAGGATCGAAATCTGAACCACCTTTCCCCCCACCCATTGGTAAGGTTGTAAGTGAGTTTTTAAAAGTCTGCTCAAAACCTAAAAATTTTAAAATTGATAGATTGACCGATGGATGGAAACGCATTCCACCTTTGAATGGACCAATTGCTGAATTGTATTGAACACGGAAAGCTCGGTTAACTTGAGTCTGACCTTGATCATTCATCCATGAAACACGAAATTGAATAACTCGCTCTGGTTCAACAAGACGCTCTAACAACCCCTGCTCTGCATATTCTGGATTTTTTTCAATAAATGGCCACAAACTCGTCATGACTTCTTCGACAGCTTGCAAAAATTCAGGTTGATGCGGATCACGCGCTTGCACGTAATTCAGGAATTCATTCAGATTGTTGTATTTCAATGCAAGGTCCTCAGCATAGTCATGAATTAAATTGGTGCAATGCATTCTCAAATGCATCATTTAGCAGCAAAATATTAAATCCCTTTCCATCAATTTTAACAATAGTTATTTTAAATTATTTTATTTATCTTAATTATCATAAACTTATTTTTAGGAAAACTATCTAAAGATAAGAAATATTAATTTATCTTTTCATTTTTATTGATCCATTATTGTGCAATATTAGCTATATTTTAGGTCAATCAAAAAGCCAATAAATTCGTTAAAATCCATTGACCTTACTTAGGTTTTTCTTCATTATCGCATCGTTTTAACCAAACTATTTACCCCCTATGAATTCATCTATTTCTCTCATACGCGAGATTGATGCGTTATTACCACAAACACAATGTGGTCTATGTGGACATCGTGATGGATGTCTACCCTACGCAAAGTCGATTGCTGAAGGTGAAGAAGCAAATAAATGTGTTCCAGGTGGTCAGCCTGTAGCCGATGCACTCGCAAATCTATTAAATCGCCCTATGTTAACCGCTGAAAGTAGCGTGTGGCCTATACAGGCCGATGGTCGCCCACAGCGAATGAAAGCGATTATTCGTGAAAATGAATGTATCGGCTGCACCAAATGTATTAGTGCTTGTCCTGTAGATGCTATCATTGGCAGTGGTAAGCTCATGCATACTATCTTGACCGACTTATGTACGGGTTGTGAGTTATGCATTCCACCTTGTCCAGTAGATTGCATTGATCTAGTTGAGGACACACAAGCCTTACCCAATGAACAACAGCGTGCCGCAGAACAAAATGATTTAAGGCAACGCTACTACTCACATATTCAACGTGAAGAAAAGCGTCGCAGTCACCGTAAAGGTCCTGTGGTACGCGCTGAAATTGACACTCAACTGTTTGCGCAGTTTTCTCAGGTACTTGATGAACTACCGTCAATTGAGCTCACAGAGAAACCTAAAGAAGCTGTGTTAACTGATGCAAAAACTACAATTGAGTTAGCCAAAATCCGCACCCAAATTAAGAAACTGGAAAAACAGCTAGGTGTGCGTGAAGATGCTAAAAAGCGTCTTCAACTCGAAGAATTACAACAGCAACTCATGCAACTACAGGAGGTCTGAATGGCTGTCAAAAATATGACGAAAAAGCAGATTCAAATATTCTTTGAACGCCTTCGCGAACAACGGCCCTCTCCTCAAACCGAGTTAAAATATTCATCTTCTTTTGAGTTACTCATTGCAGTTATGTTGTCAGCTCAAGCTACCGACGTGAGTGTGAATAAGGCAACGGATAAACTTTATCCTGTGGCTAATACAGCCGAGAAAATTTACAACTTGGGTGTAGATGGGTTAAAGGAATATATTAAAACAATTGGCCTTTACAACGCTAAAGCAGAAAATGTCATTAAGACCTGTAAGATTTTAATGGAGCAATTTAACGGCGAAGTTCCAAGCAACAGGAAAGACCTAGAAGCCTTGCCGGGTGTGGGGCGTAAAACCGCAAATGTTGTTTTAAATACAGCTTTCGGACAACCTACCATGGCCGTCGATACCCATATTTTCCGAGTGGGAAATCGAACTGGCTTAGCCGTAGGTAAAAATGTACTTGAAGTTGAGCACCGTTTAATTAAAGTCATTCCTAAAGAATTTATTTTAGATTCACATCACTGGCTTATATTGCACGGTCGTTATTGTTGTATAGCCCGTAAACCTAAATGTGCAGAATGTATAGTTGCAGATGTTTGCAACTGGCCTGACCGTTTTGAATTTGGTGCGCAAAAACAAATTACTATTAAAAATATTGAAGCTTAAAAATATGGTTGGGTATAGGTAACATACCCAATCAAACTTACTTTAGACGCTTTTTCTGATTACGCTCTTCTTTTGCTTGTTTTTGTACCTGCCTAAGCATTTTATAACTCTGATAACCCAAAAATATGACGAGTGCCAGACTTAGCAATACCACCAAAATCAATATGATTTTCATATTGTTCTCCTGCACTGAGTGAAAGAAAAGAGCCCTCATAATGAGAGCTCCTTGTCACAAATAATATTTTAATTATTTATCTAAAATATTAAACAAGTCTGTTTGTACATCTTCAATTGTACGTAAACCATTAAGCTTGTCATAAGTCGGCGCATTCTCACCAGATGCAGCACGGCTTTGATAGAAGCCAACCAATTGCTCGGTTTCTGTATGATAAGACGCTAAACGTTTACGGATCGTTTCTTCTTGGTCATCTGGACGTTGAACAAGATCTTCACCAGTTTCATCATCTTTACCTTCCACTTTAGGTGGGTTGTAAACTGTATGATAAACACGGCCAGAAGCTGGATGCTGGCGACGACCAGAAAGACGTTGTACGATTTCTTCATCAGGAACATCAATTTCAATCACGTGATCAATGCTAATCCCTTCTTTTTCCAAAGCTTCAGCTTGTGGAATAGTACGCGGGAAACCATCGAAAATGCAGCCATTTGCACAGTCAGGTTGAGCAATACGTTCTTTTACTAAACCGATAATAAGTTCATCTGAAACCAAACCACCAGATTCCATTACACTTTTAGCTTTTAGACCTAATTCAGTACCTTCACGAATTGCAGCACGGAGCATATCACCGGTTGAAATTTGTGGGACATTGTAGCGCTTACAGATCAACTGAGCCTGAGTCCCTTTGCCTGCCCCAGGTGGTCCGAGTAAGATAATGCGCATAAAAAACATCCTCATTTAAAACAATGAATGTGAAGCCTGGCAGAAAAAGTCTCATTAATCTTCAATAGATCCTGCCCGACGTCGAATTATAAGAAAGCCACAAACAAATGTATTGTACCAGCAATAAATCCGGTTACCCCACCTAGTACAATAAGAATCCACTCATCCTCCTGAAATGCAGGACGCAATAAATTCTGAAACTCTTTTGGTGTCAGTTCGCGAATACGCTCTTTAAACATTTGAAAAATCTTCTGTGCCCGGCTTGCGTTCAGTGCTGGGTCACATACGGGTCCCATCGTAATTTCAATTGAACGATCAATCAAGTCCGTCTTTAACCTTGCGTACTCTCTTGGCCCTAAAGAAAGCTGTAAAGATGTACGAACTAACGGTGTTTCCATAATTTCGTTAATATGACGCTTCACAATACGGCGCGTCTTGTCTTTACGCGGCCCATACATCATTTCAGTCATAATTGATTTTAACGTAATCAGATCTTCAGTTACTACGCTTGAAAACACATCAGAGACTTCCTCTTGACGCTTCATAAAAGCACCTTGGACATTATAAGTGCCAATTCGAAGAACTGGTACAATCCAAGGGAACTTACGATCTTTTGTTAATCTAAAAATCTGCGGATAACGAATATAATGTGGCTCAATCGGGTTAAATACCATCCAGATTGCAATCCAGTTCGTTAAAAAGCCCCAAATCGCAGCCCAAAAAGGTACTGTCCAGTGCCAAGGTACGACAAACCAGACAACCATTTGGAAAATACCAAAGAACATTCCAATTAAAGCGCTAATATGCCAAATAAAGTTGATTTCTTTTTGACCAACTTTCAAGAACATACGTACCATCAAACGGCGATCACCTTCCATTTGGCTCACCACCATTTCACGCATATTAACCAGTGACTCGACGTTCATGGTCAGCTCAGTCACTAATTCTCTTAACACGCCCGGTAATTGTTTATGCGCCTGAGCATAAATACGGCGTTTAATTGAATAAGGTAAGTTTTCCCAAAGTACAGCATTACGATCGATCATGACTTCATCAATCAGATGTTCAAGTTCAAACCCAACTTGTTCACCAATAATACGTGCCATATCTTCAGGATCCATTGCTTCTAAAAATTCACGCAATGAACCTAACTTAGATAAAGTATTGTCAGTAATAATACCTGAGATACGTCCAGCCTTACGTGGCACGATACCTTGCCAACCTACTGGTAATGGACCTAAGTGGAAACCCCAAAATTTAATTGGGTAAAACACCATTTTTAAAGCCATCCACACGTGTGCCCATGTAACAAAGGCAGTGACGGGAATAATACTTAAAACGGCCCAAAAATCAGGTCTGTGTAAAAAGGTCTGCCACAATCCGCTGACGTACTCTAACATGTAAGACTCTCGTATTTATTTGTGCTCTGCTTATGGCGAGTTAACAATAAACTGCTTTTTTATAAACCAAAACTTAGAGAATAAGAAAATTGAATTTGTGGTTTAGTATCCGCGGCAACATTTCCATTTTGGTCAGTTAATTTTTCCGCCGCACCAATACCCACACTAAAAGTACTAATTCTTTCTGAATTCAACAACACATAGGCCAAATCGACACCAGCGCCTAAACGGGATTTATAATCACCATCGACCTCTTTACTATCGAGATGCCCAGCATAAAAACCGATATAGTAACCATTTTTATCTGTGCCGGTAAGATAATAAGGATATCGAAACCCGACTTGGCCACCAGCAGTTTTGTCACCATTCAAAAAAGCGCCAACTTTTGCATAGGCAATACCATAAGGGTTTACCCATTCGCCGTTTAGATGTAATAATTTTTGTGTAAAACCTGCACCCACATTCCACGTAGATGCCGTATGTCCTGCTAATTTTGCTTCTGGAAGAAACGAATAGTCTTGAGCATGAGCCCAACTACTTACCGTCAAAACTGCAAGTAAGGGATAAATTTTTCTCATTATTTTCTCCATTTTCCCTAATCGTATGGTGAGAACAACCCTATTCTATTGAATGAGAGACTTTAACAGAATTATTTTGCTTCTTATATACAAGTATCTACAATTTTGTTGTCTGCAAAGTCAAAACGTATCTTATTAAAAGGCAATGAAACTTTGAAAATTATGCAATATTTTAAGCGCTCTTGCGTTAGAATAAGCAGCTATTTTTCCACCCTATGTCATTAAGTCGATCCTTATGAAGCAGCACTTTCCTTTAAAAGATATCCAGCAAGAAAAGCGCATTTATCGGGGACGAATCTTTTTTGCCGTAGGTCTGGTTATCGTTTGCTTATTAGTATTGATTAGCCGATACGCTTATCTACAAATTTTTCACTACGACGAATTCTCTACAGCATCTGACAAAAACCGGATTCGCTTACAACCACTACCACCTGCTCGTGGTTATATCTATGACCGAAATGGTGTATTGCTGGCAGACAACTATCCTGTTTTTACAGCAACTTTAAGTAAAACAGATGTGGAAGATGCAGACCATGTTGTTGAACAGCTACAGCCTATTTTAGATCTAACACAAGAAGATATTGATCGCTTCAAAAGTCGTATAAAAACTGCTCGCAAAACTGAACGTGTCGCGATTAAACTTAATCTAACCGAAGCCAATATTGCCAAGTTCAGTGAAGCGAAATATAAGTTTCCCGGCGTAAGAATCGAAACACAAATGACCCGTTATTACCCACATGGTGAGTTATTTGCTCATGTGATTGGTTATGTAGGGCGTATTAACGATAAAGAATTAAAAAGTATTGATAAAGATTTATATGCTGGAACCAACCTGATTGGAAAAATTGGCGTTGAGAAAAGCTATGAAGATTTGCTACACGGAACACCAGGGTATGAATCTGTTGAAGCAGATGCCCACAGTAACATATTGCGCCATTTAGGCCGCAAAGACCCTACTCGCGGGAATGATCTCTATTTATCTTTAGATTATGGTCTACAAGTTGTTGCGTCTCAACAGCTCGCAGGCCGTCGTGGTGCCATTGTAGCCATCGACCCTCGCACTGGTGAAATTCTGGCTTTAGTATCTAGCCCAAGTTTCAACCCTAATTTATTTGTGACTGGCATTAACCATAAAGATTATAGTTCTTTACGTGATAGTTTAGATCAACCGCTTTATAACCGTGCTGTACAAGGTGCATATCCACCAGGCTCCACCATTAAACCAATGGAAGCCATGGGTGGTTTACACTACGGTATTGTAAACTGGTCAACAGCAATTTCTGACCCAGGTTATTTTCACTTACCCGGTGATTCGCATAAATTCCGCGACTGGAAAAAATCTGGTCATGGCATCGTGAACATGCATAAAGCCATCATTATGTCATGTGACACCTATTTTTATATTCTTGCCCATCAAATGGGTATTGATCAAATGAACCAATGGATGCGTCAATTTGGATTCGGTCAAAAAACAGGTGTCGACTTACCAAGTGAAAGTGAAGGTCTTTACCCAAATCCTGAATGGAAAATGCGTACTCGCAAAGCCAAATGGATGAAAGGTGAAACTATTTCTGTGAGTATTGGACAAGGTGCGTTTACAGCCACCCCTTTACAACTTGCTATGGCAACTGCAATTACAGCCAATCATGGTTCTCATGTCACTCCTCACGTTTTACGTGCAACTCATGGTGCAAAACCATTTACTGTACGTAATGCGCCTGATGGCAAAATTAACTTCAACGGAACGGATGAAGACTGGGTTCAAATGCGCGATGCCATGATTGATGTAATTCAATCAGGTACTGGCCGAGGCATTCGTACTCCTTTGTACCAAATTGCAGGAAAGACAGGAACCGCACAGGTTAAAAGTATTGCACAGGGTAAACGTTACAATGAATCAGCCCTGAGCGAACGCCAACTTGACCATGGTTTATTCGTTGGATTTGCACCTGCTGACAAACCAGAAATTGCGATTGCCGTGATTTGGGAAAATGGTCGTCATGGTGGTTCGGCCGCCCAACTTGCAAGACCTATTTTTGATTATTGGTTATTAACTCGTAAGAAAAATCCAACTCGACCAGCAAACCATCAAGTCAATGGTGGATTGATGACAGCTGGAATTAAGCCAGGTGAACTCCCAAGCGGTGGTGAAAGCTCTAGTCCAGCACCAGCCATCTCAACTGCACCTGGAGCATCAACACCACAAGCTACACCAGCTCGTCCTGCAACCAATGAGGTCGATGAATAATGAAAAATCAATTACGTATTATTGGCGGCAAATGGAAAAGACGAGTACTTCCTTTTGCTAGCATCGATGGTTTACGCCCCACTCCAGACAGAGTACGTGAAACTTTGTTTAACTGGCTCATGTGGGATATTCAAAATGCGCATGTCCTTGATGTGTGCACAGGCTCTGGCGCATTAGGTTTTGAGGCTCTGTCACGTGGTGCAGCATCAGTTTATATGATTGAACCTGACAAAACTCAGGCACGATTTTTAAAAGATAATGTTGAGCTATTAAAAGCCCAAAACTGTCATTTAATCAATGCAACTGCTCAACAAGCTTTACCCCGTTTAAAAGAACAGTTCGATGTGGTGTTTTTAGATCCACCTTATAGTCTAGATTTATGGCAAGAGCTCTCGAACTTGGCAGAGCCGCATATTAAAAAGAATGGATATATTTATGTTGAGGCTGACCGAGATTTATCTCAGCTTCACCTTCCTGCAACATGGCAACAAGTTAAAATAACGAAAGCTGGTACAGTACACGCTGGGCTTTATCAGAAAATAGCTGAATAAAAAAGGTAGCCTAAAGCTACCTCTTGCTTTTGAAGTTATGACTAACTTAATCCAATCACTGCAACAATTGCCGCACAAGCACCTACAATTTTTTTGCCATATGGCACATATCGTGTAACCGCAGCACCTAATGCTAATCCACCACAATAAATTAAAGCCATAGCCGCAACCATACCTGTCACTAATGCAACGACATGGCCTGCCTGTGCTAACTCAACCCCATGCGCTATGCCATGAAAGCTTGCAAGTAATGCCGCAGCGATAGGTAAAATCCGATTTGATTTTGTCCATAGTGCAATTGCTGTAACAACTAAAGAAGCAACAATCCCATATTCAGCAACATTTGCAGGTACTAAACCTTGAGCACCAATTAAAAAGCCTACAATTAGAGCAACACTCAAAGTAATTACACCTGCAACTTTCCATTGCTTAGCTGCTGACCAGAGTAAAACACCGAAAGCTAAGGCCATCACTAAATGATCTAAACCAGTAAAGGGATGAATAAAACCTGCCATAAAACCAGAATGTTGATGGTCATGTCCTGGGTGTGCGATTACAAGTGTAGGTAGCAATGCAAGGAGCCCTATGCCCCATTTTTTAATGAAGTTCATAATCTCTCCTTAAGCTTTAAACAGCCCTTGTTTCTCGATAAATTGAATAATTTCTTCAAGACCGTCTTGTGTTTTCATATTTGAAAATAAGAATGGTTTTTCGCCGCGCATGCGTTTCGCATCTTGATCCATCACATCAAGATTTGCACCGACCATTGGCGCAAGGTCAGTTTTATTAATAATGAGTAAATCTGATTTGGTAATGCCCGGCCCACCTTTACGTGGAATTTTTTCGCCACCGGCTACATCAATTACATATAACGTTAAATCAGAAAGTTCGGGGCTAAATGTTGCTGCTAAATTATCACCCCCACTTTCAATGATAATGAGCTCCAAGCCTTCAAACTTTTCACATAAATCATCAATGGCAGCCAAGTTAATTGAAGCATCTTCGCGAATTGCTGTGTGTGGGCATCCCCCTGTTTCTACACCCACAATACGATCTGGCGACATCGCTTCGTTACGAGTTAAAAAATTTGAGTCTTCTTTGGTATAAATATCATTCGTTACCACAGCCATGTTGTATTTATTACGCAAGGCTAAACATAAATTAAGAGTAAGCGCAGTTTTGCCCGAACCCACCGGTCCGCCAATTCCAACTCGTAATGGACTACGTTCTGTCATGATTTTTATCCTTTTTTCCTAAACTTAAGATCTGAATAACCGTGAATATTGTGTTTCGTGTTTCATGCTCAACATGGCATAACGAGGTAAAGCGCTGCTCAATTGCTCATCATTAAGTTTTAAGGCTTTTTCTATCGCCTGTGGTACTAAACCATGTAAATGCCATAAAATTCTTTGTCCAGCCATTTGCCCTAAAGGTACGGTTTTTACCGCAGCCAGAACCTGATTTTCTAAAACGGTAAAGGTATAAGCTGTGAGCACATCAACATCGTTAAGTCCAAGTCGACCACAGAGCTGTGCATAGACAGGCACAAAACCAAACTGCTTTTTAACATCAACAGGTTTTTTTAAAACATCTCTAATCCATGCATTTAAAGAAAATGCCAGCTGCTGAGATTCCGCTAAAAGCTCTTTGCTTTCTCGGCTTGCTCTATATAAATTTGCCCAAACCAGAAACTGATCTTGGTCATCATGATGTTGCATGAGACGTTTCAGTACTGGCAGCTCAAACCTTACTAACAGCATCTCCAGCACTTCTTCGAAATAAGCAATTGCCGATATTTCATCGTGTATTAAGCCAATATCAATGGCTGTTTCTACACCTTGTGAATAACAATATGCTCCAACTGGCAATGCCGTAGAAGACAATGTCAGTAATTGAAGTAATTGCGCCGCGTTATGAATGGACATGATGCAAAGCTTTGATTGGGCTTAAGCGATGATCATGACTATGCTGCGCATAAGCACCACTTTCAGGTTCAAATGGATGATCAATCTCTGTCACTTCCAGACCTAAGCCCTCTACCATTTCTGCAAGTACATGATCAGGTTCAAAATACAACGCTGTAGGCGTCAGCATTAATGGTACATGTCTGTTACCGAGGTGGTAGGCTGCTTTAAGCAAATCAAAATCGCTTGCTGCGCTGACTTGCATCAAACGTTCAGGCTTAGCATCAACACGTAGTACATCACCTTGTTGAGTTGCAATATATGAACCACTGCGCAAAATTCCAGTACGTGGTAAATCGGCACCAATATCTACGCCACTCGCTAAAGCCGCTCGAAACCGTGATTTTTGGCGGGTATCAAAAGTCAGTTCAACCGTTTCAAATGTCTGGTCAGGAGAAATGTGTTCAAGGCGTTGTGTATAGATTTTCATTTAGCTCTTCTCTCCTTATTTATTTCATTCATGTGTATAAATTAGTGAGGCAAATCACCTCTGTAAAACTCATTAAAACAAGAAATAACGCTGCGCCATTGGCAATACTTCAGCAGGTTCACATGTTAATAATTCACCATCAGCTCTCACCTCGTAAGTCTCGGGGTGTACATGCATAACAGGACAATATGTGTTGTGTTTCATATCGGTTTTGCTAATCGCACGCGTGTTTTTACATGGACTAATTAACTTTTTAAGGTTTAATTTTTCAGCAACTTTTTCATCAATCGCTGCTTGCGATAAAAATGTAATACAAGTGTTGTGCACACCACGTGGGTAGGCACCAAACATTGGACGGTAATGCACTGGTTGAGGTGTCGGAATTGAAGCATTAATGTCACCCATTGGTGCTGCTGCAATCATGCCGCCTTTAATAATCATAGATGGCTTCACCCCAAAAAAGGCAGGTTTCCACAATACCAAATCAGCAAGTTTTCCAACTTCAACCGAACCAACTTCATGACTTAAACCATGCGTAATTGCTGGGTTAATCGTATATTTGGCAATGTAACGTTTAACCCGATTATTATCATGAAACTCGTTATCACCCTCTAAAGGGCCGCGTTGAATTTTCATTTTGTGGGCAGTTTGCCAAGTACGTAAAATCACTTCCCCCACACGACCCATTGCCTGAGAGTCCGATGACATCATGGCAATGGCGCCTAAGTCTTGCAGAATATCTTCGGCTGCAATCGTTTCACGGCGAATACGACTTTCTGCAAAAGCGACATCTTCAGCAATTGCTGGGTCTAAATGGTGGCATACCATCAGCATATCTAAATGCTCATCAATGGTATTAATCGTATAAGGTCGTGTTGGATTAGTAGAAGACGGCAATACGTTACTTTGTCCAATCGCTTTTAAAATGTCTGGTGCATGCCCACCACCTGCACCTTCGGTATGGTAGGTATGAATCGTACGATTTTTAAATGCGGCTAGAGTTTCTTCTAAAAAACCACTTTCATTTAAAGTATCTGTATGAATCGCTACCTGCACATCAAACTCATCCGCCACGCTCAGGCAGTTATCAATGGCTGCTGGTGTTGAACCCCAATCTTCATGCAGCTTTAAGCCAATCACCCCAGCTTTAATTTGCTCTCGAATGGGCTCTGGTAAACTTAAATTACCTTTGCCTAATAGGCCAATATTCATCGGCAAATCATCAATGGCCTGTAACATGGTAGCAATGTGCCAAGGTCCCGGAGTCACTGTTGTTGCAGAGGTTCCTGCTGCTGGCCCTGTACCACCACCAACCATTGTTGTTGTACCAGACATAAGCGCAGTTTCAACTTGTTGAGGACAAATCCAGTGAATGTGGGTATCAATACCACCTGCTGTTAAAATTTGTCCCTCACCCGCAATCACTTCTGTTGCAGCCCCTAAAGGAATCGTAATGTCTGGTTGAATATCGGGGTTTCCAGCTTTTCCTATTTTCCAAATGCGACCATTCTTTAAGCCTACATCAGCTTTAACAATTCCCCACCAATCCACAATTAAAGCATTGGTAATGACAGTATCAGCGACTTCATTGGCTAAAAGCTGTGACTGCCCCATCCCATCACGAATGACTTTTCCGCCACCAAATTTAACTTCTTCACCGTATGTCGTTAAATCTTGCTCAACTTCAATAAACAGCTCTGTATCAGCCAAGCGAATACGATCACCCACTGTTGGACCAAACATCTCAGCATATGCACGACGTGACATTTTCATAACTTAATACTCATCTCTTTCATTATCATTGTTATGTCTAATCCAACTTGCCCATGACGCGGCCTGCGAAACCATAAACTTCTCGCTTACCAGCTAAAGCAACAAGTTCAACTTCCCGAGTTTGTCCCGGTTCAAAGCGAATTGCTGTACCAGCTGCAATATTCAATCGAAAACCTTTGGCCATTTCACGATCGAACTGTAATGCATCATTTGCTTCATAAAAATGAAAATGAGAACCCACCTGAATAGGCCGATCGCCAATGTTGGCAACTACAACTTTTAAAGTTTGCCGCCCAACATTCAGTTCAATATCAGCATCTGCAGTAATGATTTCGCCGGGGATCATAAGCGTTCCTTTTATACGATTGGCTGATGGACAGTGACTAATTTTGAGCCATCTGGAAAAGTTGCCTCGACCTGAACCTCAGCAATCATTTCTGACACACCATCCATCACATCTTCGCGCTTTAATAAGGTTGTACCATAATGCATTAAATCACTGACCGTCATACCGTCCCGTGCACCTTCAAGTAAAGCTGCTGAAATAAAAGCAATAGCTTCAGGATAATTCAGTTTCAAGCCACGCGCTTTACGTCGCTCAGCAACCAGCCCTGCTGTAAAAATCAGTAATTTATCTTTTTCTGTTGGATTGAGTTCCATATCTCTTTCCTAAATTTCATTTATATTCTTTAAGCAAAATACGTGCTCAAAAGCAGCATACTTGTTTTAAATGTTTTTTAAATACGCAATTTAACGTAACTTAGGTTTTCCAAATTCTTGGAAATTCTTCTTCTAAATCAAACCAATATCGACGTAATTTAGCCCGTATAGCTGCGAAAGCATCATGACAATGTCGGGCATCATTTCCCAAAAAACGGGCCGAAACCACATCATCCAATAATGTTAATGTGACAGGTGCTTGCATACGCATCATCAATTCACGAATGATTTCTAGCTGTTGTTCTAAGTAAAATGATGAACGATATTTCTCGGGAGCGGCTGCCCAAAAGCTTCCCATTACTGCTTGATTGTTCATACCTAAACATGAACTAAGCCAACGATCTTCTCCTTCAAAATACAATGTATCTGCAACCAACAACTTATGTTCGCGCCACAATTTAAACTGATTGTAATAACTCCCTTGAACAAAGCGCTCAGCACGTGCCTGTCGCCCAAGTACCAACATATCCCATCCAATAAAACTTGCAGCATTATCAAGATGAATATGAGTTTCTGAATGCGCTAAAGCCCCATCAAAAAGCATTGTTTCTTGTGGAACCCACTCTAAAATAGACTGATCTTTCACATGCAAATGAATATGCTGAAAAGCTTGTTTCCCATTGGTTTTGTACCATTTCCCCGCTCCGGGAGTAGTCACTACCGCATGGGCTTGATCTTTGGTTTCAATTTCAAAAGTAAGATGATCTCCCCCTGCAATTCCTGCTGGTGGATGTACAATAATCGCATGGCATACACCTGTTCTTTCAGGCCAGAGCATTTTTTGCACCCTAACAGGGCCATAATGTTTTCGATGACTCATTATGGTGCGTGAATTTTCAAAACAAAATCCGAGCTCTAATTGCGCATACCAAAATGGTGCTAAAGAGTTTTTTGAAAACGTTTGTACCTGATTCATTCTGGTTCATATGTTCAAAATAAGTGCTTAAACTTATAAGCAAAATACGCACCAAATATAAAAAAAAGCCAACTGATAAAATTAGATACAATTTTTCGATTTTAATGAGTTAAAAAATCATCAATGTCTAACATAAAACCACAGTAACTTATGGAATTGTTTATACAATAGCGCCCACCGTTGCTTCCATACTTGCTCTCCATGAAACTTTTTTTCGTGTTAACCCCACTTGTCTTTTTAACTGGGTGTATTTTTGGCCAATCTAGTGAGGTCAAACGTGCAGAAAAGATCCTGCACAATTTCGAATGTAAAAATGTTGAGACAAGCCAGCTTGCAACAAGCTCGATTAATTCTTACTACCAGCAATCTTTAGCGGTAAGCAAAGAAAAAGCAACTTCATACGTAGAGAGCTACAAAAATGGTGAAGAATTATTCGACATGCCACTAGATGAAGTTTTAAAGCAACAATACCAACTCTATAAATCAGCATGTGACTCTCTAGGTGGAGTTTCAGCGCAACCGTAATTTATAAGGTATTCATTAAATCGTTTTAATGGATACCTCCTTTTTATTTTTGTTTTAATAATTATTCAAAATTTACTCATTTTACCTTTTGTTAAAATTAAATTACATACTTAAACTTTTATTAAGCTCTCATATTTCATAGCCTATTTATTGCTTTTTTATTTATTTTCCGAGGTTTAGATCATCATGAAAAAAACATTATTATCAGTTGCACTTGTAAGTGCCCTTCTTGTTGCTTGTAGCAAAAATGAAAATAAAGCTGACACAACAGCACAAGCCTCTGCTCCAGCACAAACTACTGAAGCTAATAACAATGCAGTAGATACCGCTCATACAGCTGAAAACTCACTAGATTGGGACGGTACATATAAAGGCACTCTTCCATGTGCAGACTGTGAAGGTATTAAAACTGAGTTAGAGTTAAAAGATGATAAAACTTATGAATTGACTGAAACTTATCTTGGCAAAGGTGATAAAAATCCATTTGAAACACATGGTACATTTACTTTTGACAAAGATAATACTTCTGTAATTACCTTAGATGACAAAGGACAAAATCGTAAATTCTTCATTGGTGAAAATACGGCAACTGCTTTAGATATGGAAGGTAAGAAAGTTGAAGGTTCTTTAGCTGAACACTATGTATTGAAAAAATAATTATTTTTTAATGATAAAAAACCCGCTCATTTGAGCGGGTTTTCTTTTGAAATCAGTTCTTAGTGAGCTGCGAATTGGTTCATTGTGTTTTTAGCATCGTCATGCGCTTTAAGTGCATTGTCACCAGAGAAGATTTCTTTGTGATCATCACCGATGTCAGAACCAGCCATTGCTTGGTGTTTCACACAAGCGATACCACCACGGATTTCTTTACGTTGTACGCCAGCAACATAAGCCAACATACCTTCAGAACCGAAGTAACCTTGTGCAAGCTCATGTGTAGAAAGAGCAGCAGTGTGGTAAGTCGGAAGTGTGATCAAGTGATGGAACACACCTGCTTCACGAGAAGCATCTGCTTGGAATGTACGGATCTTAGCGTCTGCATCAGCAGCTAATTCAGTAGCATCATACTCAGCGCTCATTAATTTAGCACGGTCGTAAGCAGAAACGTCTTTACCTTCAGCAACCCAACGATCGTAAGCTTGTTGACGGAAGTTTAAAGTCCAGTTGAATGATGGGCTGTTGTTATAAACAAGCTTCGCATTTGGAACAACTTCTTTAACACGGTTAACCATGTGAGCGATTTCTTCTACGTTTGGAGTCGCAGTTTCGATCCAAAGAAGGTCAGCACCATTTTGAAGGCTAGATACACAGTCAAGTACAACACGGTCAATTTGTGTGTCAGCACGGAACTGATATAAACCAGAAGGTAAACGCTTAGGACGGTGTAATTTACCATCACGTTTAATTAAGATTTCGTCTTCTTGAGCATCAGCAATGTCAATTTCAACAGTGTCTAAGAAACCGATGTATTGAGAAGCAATGTCACCTGGCTCTTTAACCACTGGGATTTTTTGAGTCAAGTCAGCGCCTTCAGAGTCAGTACGCGCAACGATGATACCGTCATCAAGACCCATTTCTAAGAATGCATAACGTAATGCATGGATTTTAGAGATGAAATCTTCATGTGGAACAGTTACTTTACCAGCTTGGTGACCACATTGTTTAGCATCAGATACTTGGTTTTCGATTTGAAGCGCACAAGCACCAGCTTCGATCATTTTACGAGCAAGCAAGTAAGTCGCTTCTTCGTTACCAAAACCAGCATCGATGTCAGCAATAATTGGCACAATGTGAGTTTGGAAACCGTCGATTTGAGCAGTGATTTCAGCAGCTTTAGCAGTATCACCAGCTTCGTTTGCTTTTTTAAGCGCACGGAATAAATCATTTAATTCTTTTGCGTCAGCTTGACGTAAGAAAGTGTAGATTTCTTCGATTAATGCAGGCACTGAAGTTTTTTCGTGCATAGATTGGTCAGGAAGTGGACCAAATTCTGAACGAAGAGCAGCAACCATCCAACCAGAAAGGTAGATATAGCGACGTTCAGTAGTACCGAAGTATTTTTTGTTCGCAATCATTTTTTGTTGTGCGATAAAACCGTGCCAGCAACCTAATGATTGAGTGTATTTGCTAGAGTCAGCATCATAAGCAGCCATATCACGACGCATAATCGCAGCTGTATATTTAGCAATGTCTAAACCAGTTTTGAATTGGTTTTGCATTTGCATACGTGCAGCATCTTCTGGGCTAATATCGCGCCAAGTGCTACCGAATTTTGCTTTTAGTTCGCGGATTGCATCAATCGCTGTTTGATATGTAGTCATGATATTGTCCTGTATTCATTTTAGGATTTCATCGATTGAAGCCTAGAGTCATGTACTTAAATTTCTTATGACACCAGCTGCTTCTTCATGAACACAGCTTAGACTTAGCCAATCAATTAATCCAATATCCTTTATTAATCTTCAGTATTTATTTAAAAAATATACCGATAAATCGATATTATAGATAAAACCAAAAACATTAACACTTTGTTTATAAAAATAAAATTATTCTAAAGGAGTATAGAGTTTTATTCTAAAAACTTAGTAAGTCTTATTTTTATACAATTTTTGAAGTTTTTCCACCCATTTTTAACCTTAAAAGTCAATTGTAAATTAGGCTATTTTTGCCAATGTAAAAAGTCAATTTCCATGCTAGAAAGTAATAAGTTATATATAAATATATTCTATTTGTCACCCTCATACTTAAAAATGTAGCAAAGATAATAAAATCGAGCCTTTGAAGTACTTTTTCCCCCTACTTAATTCCTACAAAAAATGTCGTTTTTCTCATCATTTTTTCACACAATAGTTATTAGATATGGCATAATTTGAAACAATTTCAGGGTTTTATTTTCGGTATTTTTTTTATGAATCTGGAGCGAGTAGATCTTAATCTATTAATATATCTTGATGTACTTCTTCGTGAAAAAAATGTTACGCGCGCGGCCGAACAGCTTGGGGTAACTCAGCCTGCAATGAGTAATATTTTACGTCGCTTACGTAATTTATTTAATGACCCTCTTCTTATCCGTTCTTCTGAAGGGATGACTCCAACAGAACGTGCTCTTGAATTACAACCTCGTATTCGTGATGCGCTTGCTGATCTCTCCATGATTTTGGAACCCCGTACCGAATTCCGCCCTTATACAAGTAATCGTGTTTTCCGCATTATGACATCGGACTATGCCGAGGCAACTTTAGTTCCTCGTCTTGTTAAAGCGCTCCGCTCTGAAGCTCCAAACGTTGTTCTTGATTTTCTTACACCAAGTGATGTGTCTTATAGAGACATGGAACAAGGTAAAGTTGATCTCGCAATTAATAGATTTAATGAAATACCGCAAAGTTTCCATCAGGTTTTAGTTTGGCGTGATAGTTTCAGTTGTATTCTTAACGATAAACACCCTGCTGTAACTCATTTAAATTTAAAAAGCTATTTAGATGCACAACATATCTGGGTTTCTAAAACAGGTATGGGTGTCGGTTTTGGCGTAAACCCTGATAAACAAGGTGGTTTAGGCTGGATTGATCAGGCATTAGAACGTATTGGTCAACGTCGTAAAATTTCTGTATTTACTCGCCACTACCAAATGCCAGCTTTACTTGCTCAAAACGTAGACCTTATTGCCACATTACCAACACGGATGGCACGTCTACAAACACAGAACCCTAAACTGGTTATAAAGGATCCTCCTTTTTATATTCCAGAGTTCGAACTTAAAATGGCTTGGTGCCCGTTGTTACATCATCACCCTGCTCATCGCTGGTTGCGCCAACTTATCTTATTTGTTGCTCGTCAAATGATTGAAGAGGAAAACCGTGAATTTCTAACCAATAATTCACAATTTTCTCACTATTAAATAAATTTTAATTTAATTGTCGATTTCAGGCGCTGAGCAATCAATCTGATTACCTCAGCGCTTTTTTATGTTAAAACATAGTCATAATAATGATGAATCTCAGGTGATTTGTGAGTCTCTTTCAAAATATCATTATCATCGTACTGCTTATCATCGGAGCAGGCTTTTTATCTTTAACTGAAATTGCACTCGCTGGTGCCAGAAAAGTTAAGTTAAAAATTCTAGCCGAAGCTGGTGAAGAACGCGCCCAACAAGTACTAGATTTACAAGAACAATCTGCTGACTTTTTTGCAGCCTCTCAAATTGGCCTAAATGCAGTTGCGATTTTAGGCGGTATTTTGGGTGAAGCTGCTTTTCGTCCTTATTTCGTGACTTTAGTTGACCGTTTCTACGGAGGTCCTTGGACACAAACGATTGGTTTTGCCCTATCCTTTACTTTAGTGACATCACTCTTTATTTTATTTGCCGATCTTATGCCAAAACGTTTGGCTATGATTGCCCCTGAAAAAATTGCAATTAGTGTTATTAATCCAATTCAGGTTTTTATTAAGGTTTGTAAACCTTTAGCTTGGGGAATTAACGCAATTGCCAACCTGCTATTCCGTTTATTTAAAGTGAATACAACACGAGAAGACAACATTACTTTTGATGATATTTCAGCAGTAATGGATGCAGGTGCTCAAGCAGGCGTACTGCAAAAACAAGAACATCACTTTATCGAGAATGTTTTTGAATTAGAAGAACGCAACGTACCTTCCAGCATGACAACACGTGAAAATGTTGTTTATTTCACCTTAAATGAACATGAAGATAGTATTCGTCAAAAATTAGCAGAGTATCCTTATTCAAAATTTTTGGTATGTAATGAAAATATTGATCAGGTCATTGGTTACGTCGACGCCAAAGACTTTCTTGTTCGTATTTTAAATAATCAATCTCCAACGCAATTGAATGAAACAACCATTCGTACTGTCCTGATGATTCCGGACACCTTAACCCTATCAGAATTACTTGATCGCTTCCGCTCTACCAAAGAAAAGTTTGCGGTTGTTATAAATGAATATGCGCTTGTTGTAGGGGTTATTACCTTAAGCGATATTATGATTACGGTTATGGGCGACTGGGTAACACCAATTGAAGAAGATCAACAAATCATTAAACGCGATAATAACTCGTGGTTAATTGATGGCAGCACACCAATTGATGACCTAAGACACGCACTTGAAATTGATGAAATGCCTGATGAAGAAAATTATGAAACATTAGCAGGTTTCATGATGTACCGCCTGCGCAAAATTCCACGCCCAGCAGATTTTGTGGAATTCGGTGGCTACAAGTTTGAAGTAGTCGATGTCGATCATTTTAAAATTGACCAACTCCTTGTAACTCGAATTTTAGAACAAAGCGACGTACATTCATCAATTGATGAAAACTGATTTATATTAATTTAAATACCTCACAATTTTTTGTGGGGTATTTTTTAATCTAAATAAATTTTTCAAATATATGTAATAATTATTTTAGATTCATAAATTCAATTTGCTCTTTTAATTTAAAAGCAATATTATTTAGATTATCACTTATATTAAATCTTAAACACTGAAAAATAATAGAATAATCTACATATCTTAATCAACATGAAGCGATTCACCCCCATTTACATTGCCATCAAACTTATGTAACTTAGCTCAAAGCAAGTCTTTAAATGGTTCTTCTTCTCATTTCATCCATCAAACCACATATAATTAAAAAAAATATCATATAATTTTTATTTTTATAAAACCTTTATAACCCATCATAATGAATTACATTTATTATATACCTACTATAATCCTAATATATATGTTCAGTATTTCGTATAAATATACCCCTCCAACTGAATATATATTAACCAAATAAACTAAATATATTATTTGTCTTTTTAATAAAAATTAATAAGAATAACCAAGGTCAGAGTTTTGAATAAACTTGTTCAGTAAAACTATAGGCAAAGGATTGATTGTATGCTGACATTACTTGGTGTTGGCATGATTTTGTGCTTCATGTACTTAATCATGTCCAAACGTTTAAGCCCTATTATTGCTTTAATTCTCATCCCATTTATTTTTTCTCTTATTGCCTGGGGCCTAGGTCACTATTTTGAAAGTTTGAGTCACATTGAACTCAAAGGTCTCAGTGAGATGATGCTAGAAGGCATCAAAAAATTAGCGCCAACTGGCGTAATGCTTTTATTCGCAATTTTATATTTTGCCTTAATGATCGATGCAGGTCTTTTCGATCCACCGGTTAAATGGATTTTAAAAAAGGTTAAAGGCGATCCTTTAAAAATCACAATGGGAACCGTGTTCTTAACCACAATGGTTTCTTTAGATGGTGATGGCTCAACAACTTATATGATTTGTGTAGCTGCAATGCTGCCACTTTATCAACGCTTAGGAATGAATACGCTCATCATGACTGCACTTATGCTGTTATGTAGCGGTGTAATGAACCTAACACCATGGGGTGGCCCTACAGCTCGTGCTGCAAGCGCCCTGCAAATTGACCCAAGCCACATTTTCGTACCAATGATCATTCCTATGGTCATTAGTATTGGTTGGTTATTTTTCTTGGCGTACTTATATGGTCGTTACGAGCAAAAACGTTTAGGCGTTATTGAGCTTGAAACTCACCATGGCGACAATATTACTGTATCGAAAGATCCTGAAGCGACTCGCCCACATTTACGCAAAGTAAATATGGTACTTACCATCCTTCTTATGATTGCTTTGATCAAAGGCATTTTGCCTATGTCTGTGTTGTTCATGATAGCATTCTGTATCGCAATGCTCATTAACTACCCAGATGTTGATATGCAGAAAAAACGCATTGCAATGCATGCAGACAGTGTCTTAGCTGTTGTGGGCTTAATTTTTGCAGCAGGTATTTTCACAGGAATTTTATCTGGTACAGGTATGGTTGAGGCGATGTCTAAAGAGTTCGTCGCAATGATTCCTCCAAGCATGGGTCCATATCTTGCACCAATCACTGCTTTAGTGAGTATGCCGTTAACATTCTTTATGTCAAATGATGCTTTCTTCTATGGTGTTTTACCAATTCTTGCTGAAGCTGCTTCACATTATGGTATTAGTGCAGAAGCGATTGCTCGTGCTTCGATTGTAGGTCAACCTGTACACTTACTTTCACCACTTGTTCCATCTACCTATTTGTTATGTGGTCTTGCTAAAGTCGATTTTGCCGACCATCAAAAGTTCACTTTAAAGTGGGCATTTATAACTTGTCTGGTATTGATGGGAACTGCTTTAGTGATTGGTGTTTTCCCACTCTTTAGCACGCTTTAATTATTCATATGCAATAAAAAAAGCCCCAATCGGGGCTTTTTTTATTTCTGTACATATTCAATTAAGTGATCTAACACAATGTTAAAATGCAATGTAATGTCTTCTTCTAAAATTTTATAAGCATTATCAAACTGAACCATTGGCCAACCTTCTTTCCAAAATGGAAAAATATTGTGTAGACCTTCAGTCACGATCGCATCTTCACGACTAATCGCTTGAGCAACTTGAGCTAAAACCTGAGCGGTTTCTGCACCATCAATAGCTAAATAATCAATACCACGTGCTTTAAAAATACGGATACGGTCTTTTTTATAACGAATCTTTTTCGCCTGACCTGAATTCAAGCCTAATGCCAGCGTAGCAGCTTCTACAAACTTTTCTTCAAAGTTTGCATTCAATGCAACTAAAGCCTGTTTATGTGCTTCTTGACGCCCAGCTTTCCCCCCATTACGGATAATCTCATTTGCTTCCGTATCCAGCTTATCTTTTTTCATAGACTGTAAAATGTCTAAAATTTCGATATCGCTTAAAGATTCAGGAGATTGCTCAAACATAGGAGTCCTTATACATACAACTAAATGCATATTCTCTCATAAAAGCACTACTAAAGCAGAGTAAAATTTTAAATAGCCTATTATCTTGACTATTTTTATAGTCCTAACTTCATAGACTACACTCATAAAATCAAATAATTCTTTGATTATAATTTTAATTATTTGCCAAATTAATTTTACCCTGATAATATTATTTTACCCAGATAAAAATATACGGCTAAAATGAATACTAAAATCACCTATACTGCTTTCACTGGAAGCACGCTTATTGCGAGTGACTCCCTAGTTGAACTTGCAAAAAAACTCAAAGATATTCCTAAAACAACGGAAAATATTCTGATTTTTAATGATCAAACAGGTCAACAAATTGATCTTGATCTTTCTGGTTCAGAACAAGAATTTCAACAACGTTATGCCGAACCAGAAGAAATTAAAAAAGTTGGACGACCTAAACTCGGAGTAATTTCTCGTGAAATCACCTTACAGAAAAAACATTGGGATTGGTTAGATCAACAAAGTGCGAGTGCATCAGCAGTAATTCGTAAGTTAATTGATAAAGAGTTAAATAACCCAAATTCTGAAGGTAATATTATGCTCGCTAAACAAGCCATCGACCGTTTTATGTCTGCCATGTTGGGCAATATGCCAAATTACGAAGAAGCAACACGCGCCTTATATCAAGGCGATCGAGATATATTTTTAAAGATGATTCAGAGCTATCCCAAAGATTTAAGGGAATATTTAACTTTAAAAACTCAAAGTATTTTCTCAACCCAATAAAAAACCCGCTTACGCGGGTTTTTTCAAAATCAATTCAGCCTATTAAAGACGGACTAACGCAATAATTTGTTCAACCAACTCATCTACATTTTCAGTAGTAATGCTAGTATCAGTACCTTCAGCTACAGTAGTCAAAACAGTTACGCCAGTTTGACGGAGCAAAGCAACTAGTTCTTCCGTTAAATCAGCTTTAGCAATAGCAACTACGCCTTGCTGAATTAACGAACTTTCGATGACTTGAGCTTGCTCGAGTACTTTTGCAGAAACTTGAACTGCTGCTGGCTTTTGGCCCAAACGTGCAGCACGGTCTTCAGCAGTAACAGGATTACTATGCGCAGTCCACTCTACCGCAGACTCAACCATACCCGCACCAACCGTTACATTGCTTAAACGATCAATGAAAATAAATGAACCTGTGTATCGTGAATCTTGATACTGATCAAATACGACTGGCGCATCAAACTCAACAACAACGTCTGCAATTGCATTTAATTCAAGCTCTTCCACCTGAGTATGCTCAAGCGTATTCACATTCACACGATAGTGAATATTAGTCACTTTCGCAGGAACAGTCTGCGTACCAATCTTAACGTTGTACAACTTGCCTTTCACTAGTGGATGTTCATTCATCCACACCACTGAAGCACGAACACTACGTGAAATTAATGGTTGCTCGCCAGCACGTACCAAAACGTTACCACGGCTAATATCAATTTCATCATTCAACGTTAATGTTACAGCTTGACCTGCTACAGCCTGCTCAAGGTTTCCATCAAAAGTAACGATTTCTTTAACTGTTGAACGCTTACCTGATGGTAATGCAACAATCTCATCACCAACATTGATTTCACCTAAAGCAACAGTACCAGCAAAACCACGGAAATCTAGGTTTGGACGGTTCACATATTGAACAGGGAAACGGAATTCGTGTTTGTTTGATTCGCGACTAATTTCAACTGACTCAAGAATGCTCATCAAGGTTTGACCCTTGTACCAAGCTGTATGCTCAGAAGCATTTACCACGTTATCGCCATTTAAAGCAGAAATCGGTACAAACTGAATATTGGCTGGACGACGATCACCCAATTGGCTTACGAAAGCATCATATTCAATCTGAATTTCATTAAAACGCTCTTCAGAGTACTCAACCAAGTCCATTTTATTGATAGCAACAACGATATTTTTAATACCAAGTAAACTAGCAATAAACGTATGACGACGAGTTTGAGTTTGCACACCATAACGCGCATCAATCAAGATAATTGCAAGATCAGCGGTTGATGCGCCTGTTGCCATGTTACGGGTATATTGTTCATGCCCAGGTGTGTCAGCAATAATAAACTTACGCTTTTCCGTTGAAAAATAGCGGTAAGCCACATCAATGGTAATACCTTGCTCACGCTCAGCTTGTAAGCCATCTACAAGTAATGCCAAATCTGGTGCATCGCCCGTGGTTCCAACTTTTTTACTGTCACGCGTTACGGCTTGCAATTGATCTTCATAAATCAATTTTGAGTCGTAGAGTAAACGTCCAATTAAAGTACTTTTACCATCATCCACATTACCGCAAGTCAAAAAGCGCAGAAGGTCTTTTTGTTCATGTTGCTTCAAATAGGCCAAGATATCTTGACTGATTAATTCTGATTGATGAGACATTGCTCAAACTCCACAAATTTAGAAATTGTCTTAGAAATAGCCTTCTTGCTTTTTCTTTTCCATTGAGCCCGCTTCATCATGGTCAATCATACGACCTTGACGCTCAGAACTAGTGGCTAAAAGCATCTCTTGGATAATTTCAGGTAACGTATCTGCTTCAGACTCAACTGCACCAGTTAATGGATAACAGCCAAGCGTACGGAAACGTACAGACTTCATCTGTGGAACTTCACCTTCTTTTAAACGCATACGTTCATCATCAACCATGATTAACGTACCGCTACGCTCTACTACCGGACGAACAGCAGAGAAATAAAGAGGAACGATTTGAATATTTTCTAAATAGATATATTGCCAGATATCCAACTCAGTCCAGTTAGATAAAGGGAATACACGAATACTTTCACCTTTGTTCACTTTACCATTGTAAAGATTCCAAAGTTCAGGACGCTGGTTTTTCGGATCCCAACGATGCTTGCTATCACGGAATGAATAAACACGCTCTTTCGCACGTGATTTTTCTTCATCACGGCGTGCTCCACCAAAAGCAGCATCAAATTGATATTTATCCAAAGCCTGTTTCAAAGCTTGGGTTTTCATAATATCTGTATATTTTGAGCTACCATGATCGAATGGATTAATACCAGCTTCGCGACCTTCTTTGTTCTGATGAACGATTAAATCAAAGCCATGCGTTTTTGCCATGTTATCGCGAAATGAAATCATCTCTTTAAATTTCCACCCAGTATCTACATGTAATAATGGGAATGGAAGTTTAGCTGGGTAAAATGCTTTTAACGCAAGATGAAGCATTACCGCAGAGTCTTTACCAATTGAGTAAAGCATTACCGGATTTTCAAATTCAGCAGCAACTTCACGGATAATATGAATGCTTTCAGCTTCAAGTTGCTTGAGATGTGTGAGTCTTGATTCAGTCATGAACACGTCCTTCTCTATCCATTTTGCCCATAAAATCTAGAAGTGGTATTAAACCACCACGTAGAAGACCATGTGGAGGAACGAGTGCCATAACAACTCCAATTTTTCGTGATAAATAATCCAACCACAAGCCTTTATATGGCTTATAGCATTAGTTATGCATTATAGTGATTTAAAACCAATTCCTTTTGCTTGTTTTTTCATATTGATATTCGATTTCATCATATACATATAATATGCTGATTCACTTGCACAACTTTGCAATCGTAGCTTGTGCAGACAACTTAAGCAAATCATGATCTACTCTTTAGATTTCTCTAAAAACCATAAAAAAGAGAAGCTTTGATAGCTTCTCTTTTCTAAAACATGATCTAATCTTAGAAACCGAACATTTTACGTTCTAATGGAATTTCAATACCAATAGATGCGCCAGCGTCATTACCTTCTAGATCAGAATCACTTACCCAGCCATTAATTTTTAATGGAAGATCAGGTTTAATGTAATGCGTCCAAGTTAAATCAAGCGCTTTAATTTCATCATCTTTAGGGAATGCTTTATTGATGGCCAAGTTAGATTGGTTCACTTTAACCACCATAGCACGACCGCTTAAACGGTTCATGACATCAAAGCGGATATCACCACCCACTGAATACATTTGCCCATCACCACCCATCGCGTGACCTAATGGGAAACCATGTTGATAATAACCATCTTTATAAACCGAATGTGTATAAGAAATACTCTTTACATCACCATTAGTACGTGTATCGGCCCATTCAGCATATAATTGATATGGCATATTGTTATAATTAGAAGAGTAGTCAACACCAGCTAAATACATTTTCTTCGATGGTAAATAACCAGCTTCGTCCTCTCCCACATATTGACCATAAATACTCGCTGGGATATTCAACAAAGGTTGCAATGATAAACGACCATCGAAGCCAGCTAACTGATTCGATGGATTTTCAGTATTTCCATAGACATTATCATTACCCTTAATTGCATCCCATAAAGAGCTAAAGCTTTCTGAGCGACCGTCTCCACCCCACTGAATCGTACGTGAAGCTCCTAATTCTAAATATGGTAATGGCTGTGCAGTTATACGTAGACCCAATAATTTAGCATCTGGAACTGCTTTATAGTCATCTAATTGACCAGCAAAAGCTTGATATTGCCACGGTCCAATCCAAGATAACCATTTACTCTCAAAAGCATTTTGTACTGCACGTTGTGCGGTTACACCATAAACTGGACGGCTAGCATCACCACGAATTAAGCTACCATCATGGCCAGGACCCCACCATGTTGGAATTTGACCCGCAACTACCCACTGATTCCAAAGTTTACCAGCGACATATGAGCCTTCAACATTCACATCTTGCCCATTATCAATTTGTGGGTCTTTTTCTGCATTTACTCGGATTTTTGCATCCCAGTTTTCACCACCTGCATTAAACTCTAAAGAACCTTGATATTGAGCTTTTTGGCTATCACCAAATGCTTGTGGAATATTTTTGCTATCGGTTTCAGCAAAAACACCCACTTTAACCGTATTGTTATCTGCTTTTAATGCATCAAGAACTGAATTAATAACTTTTTGTTGAGCTGGATGCGTCACTTGTGCTTGAGAGAGTGCTCTCTGGATTTCATCACCACTTAATGGCCAAGTTGAAGTGCTAATCTTGATAACACCTTGTTGATTCAACCAATTTAAGTCTGTGCGTAAGTCCTCATTATTTAGCACTAAACCTTGTGCAAAAATAGCGGATGAAGCAGTTGCCAATATTGCAATCGAAAGTGTTTTTCTTAGAAACATGCCAGCCAATTCTCAAAGTTATTTATGAGCAACACCTTAAATTTTTTATCACAACTTTGCAATTGTTAAACTGTGCAATTACATTTTTTAACGCTATCTTAAGATTAGTGTAGATAGGTAAGTTTTTGAGATATAAAAGTAATAAAAAAGGCAGTATAAATACTGCCTTTTTTTGCCTTTAGAAGATTAACCTTCTTTACGGCGCATGTGTGGGAATAAAATTACATCACGAATACTCGGCGCATCGGCAAATAACATGACCAAACGGTCAATACCGATACCCTCACCCGCTGTAGGTGGTAAACCATACTCAAGCGCTTCAACGAACTCTGCATCGTAATGCATAGCTTCATCATCACCAGCATCTTTCTCTGCAACTTGGGCTTGGAAACGTTCAGCCTGATCAATTGGATCGTTTAACTCGCTGAAACCATTTGCCAATTCACGACCACCGATGAAAAACTCAAAACGATCAGTAACATGTGGATTGTCATCATTACGGCGAGCAAGTGGAGATGTTTCAGCTGGGTATTCAGTAATAAATGTTGGCTGACGTAGTTTAGTTTCAACTGTTTCTTCAAATACGATAGTTTGAAGCTTACCTAAACCAAAACCTGGCTTAACTTGTTCTTTTAATTCTTCACGAATAAATTGAGCAAGAAACTCACGGTCACCAACATTTTCAGGTGTAAACTGTGGGTTATTCTCTAAAATCGCATCAAACATAGAGATTTTCTTGTATGGCCCTTTGAAGCTAAACACTTCACCTTGGTAAGGCACATCAGTGGTACCTAAAATATCCAAGGCCAATTTTTCAATCATATTTTCAGTTAATGCCATCAAGTCTTTATAGTCAGCGTAAGCTTGATAAAACTCGATCATCGTAAATTCAGGGTTATGACGTGTTGAAACACCTTCGTTACGGAAGTTACGGTTAATTTCAAACACACGCTCAAAACCACCAACAACCAAACGTTTTAAGTAAAGCTCAGGTGCAATACGCAAGAATAAAGGCATATCCAAAGCATTATGATGTGTTTCGAATGGACGTGCAGATGCACCACCCGGAATCACATGCATCATTGGCGTTTCAACTTCCATGAAACGTTCATTGTTTAAAAATGCTCGAATTCCAGCAACAACTTTAGCGCGGATTTCAAAAGTTTTACGTGTTTCTTCATTCACAATTAAGTCAAGGTAACGTTTACGATACTTAACTTCTGTGTCATTTAAACCGTGAAATTTATCTGGTAACGGGCGAAGCGATTTCGTTAAAAGCTCAAAACCTTCAAGGTGAACATATAAGTCACCTTTTCCTGAGCGTCCGATATAACCTTCAGCAGCAATAATGTCACCAAGATCTAAACCTTTAATGGTCTCGAGGATATCTTTTGGTAAACCTTTACGGTCAACATATAACTGAATACGGCCTGTCATATCTTGAATAACCATGAAAGAACCACGGTTTAACATGACACGACCAGCAATTTTTACATAGACATGCTCAGCGCTTTCAATTTGTTCTTTCGACTGATCTTTAAATTGTTCTTGTAGATCAGCAGCGTAATGTTCACGCTTAAAAGTATTCGGCCAAGGACTCTTTCCAGTTTCCTTCGCAACATCTTGGATTTGCTTTAATTTGGCATGACGCTGTGCAATTAAATCGTTTTCGGAAATAGTTGGTTCAGAAGTCGATTGAGCGTTTTGTTGCGTCATCTCTGCCTCGATTAAGTAAAAATTAAGGGCTATATCTTAACAGATTGCGGGAGTTTTTCGAATGATTTCAATCAAACAAAAATGAAAAAAGACAATTTTATAGAACCGAACACTACTTTTTAAAGGCAAAATGACTTAGACCAATCGCTAAGATCATTTTTTAAAGCATTTAGTAAAATATAAAAAAATCCAAATAACCTCGATATTCAAAAGGCCCTATTTGCCTTTTATTTTATCAATGAGATTGTGTAGCAAATAATGAAAATTCTATTTTTACATGGCTTGGATTCTTCTCGTGAATCGACAAAGTTCCATGCCATTTTACATCCTGAAAAATTTTGTATTGACGTCGATTATCGTAACTTAAGTTATGCATCTGTTGAGTACTTTTACCATCAGGTTATTCAGACGATCAAATCAGATTTATTGGTGGGCCATAGCATTGGAGGCTATTGGGCGCTAAAAACTGCTGCTCAACATAAATTAGCTGTTATTGTGGCGAATCCAAGTCTTACACCTAACTTTCGGACTGACTATCCTCAACTTTCTGAAGACGAACTCACTCTCTCTAACCCTAAAATGGCCTATTTAGAGTTAGGGGATGAGCAACTTGATATGTATCACGTTCAAGAAAAACTTGCCCCCTACATGAACATCGAAACTTTTGAAGGTGGACATCATCGCTTGGCCTATCCTTCACGACTTAATGATCTCATTATGAAAATTTATAAAAAATATTTGGCTTAGATTTATATAGTTTGATTTTTGAAAAAATGGTTTTATGCATAAATAAATGAAGCTCTATTTTGCTTCTGCCATTTTTTTAACCACCTCAAAACCTTGAATAAAGCCACTTTTCAACATGCCCATATATTCAGGTAAGGTGGCCAATTCAACTTTTAGAGTGGTTATATTATCTTTTTGGGTTAGAAAATATTTTTCTAAGGAACCACTCCACCCTTTAACCTCTTCACTTTCTAAATCTTCCTTACCCTCCTTAATCATTCCTAAATGTTTAAAAATTAATATTTCTGGTTTTTGCATTTGTTCAATCGTAGAAACCATGCCATTTCCTTCACCATCAAGAAAATAAGTTTTACCGCCTATTTGCCAGTCTGTACGCATGGAGGAATCCGGTGCAAAAAATTTCGTCCAAGCGTTATATGTCTCGCTATTCCAAAGTATGTCCCATACTTTTTCTATAGGCGCCTCAATTTCCACTTCATATACTAGATTTTCCATATTTCACTTCCCTGATTTATACCGCCTTGAAGACAGCAAATTTTAATTTGGGGTTTTAATAATGACATTCTGTCGCATCATAGTTTGTTGTTATTTAGCTTTCGTATGAGATGAATCTTTTAAATTATGAAGTGCTCTTTATTTCAAGATATTTTCATCAATAAAATTAATTTTAAGAATGCATTAGTTATTATTAGTTTATGGCGAAGTTTTGCCTAAATAACCACTTATTTGTCCTAACCTGCCATTCATCTTTGCTTACGAATGATTAAACTCCGTTATTTACTTTACTTTGAATGTAGAACTGCGTAAAAATTTGATATCCGATCAAAGGCACATTGGTTATTATTGACCGGATCGTAGTTACATTATTAATAGATGGAATAGTTTTACTGAAAGGCAGCTTTGAGCAAACTTATCAGTGCGGAGAGTCTCATGAAAAAATATCAATGTATCGTTTGTGGATGGATTTATGACGAAGCGGAAGGTTGGCCACAAGACGGCATTGCAGCTGGAACAAAATGGGAAGATATTCCAGATGACTGGACTTGCCCTGATTGCGGCGTTTCAAAAGCTGACTTCGAAATGATCGAAATCTAAGAACGTAAAGTAAAAGGCCATGATCGACATGGTCTTTTTTACGAATATTACCAATCACCGTATTAAATAAATAATTCTAACTCTGGAGAAAAAAATGCATCCTATCGTCATTATCGGATCAGGCATGGCGGGTTATACCTTAGCACGCGAGTTCCGTAAGCTTAGCCCAGAGCAAGAACTTGTGATGATTTGTGCGGATGATGCAGTGAACTATGCAAAGCCAACATTATCAAATGCATTTGCAGGTAAAAAAGCACCTGAACAAATTCCTTTAGGCGATGCGACAAAAATGGGTACTCAACTCAATATGCGTATTGAGCCTTTTACCTTTGTGAAAGAAATTTTAGCTGAACGCCATGAGCTTGTTCTTGAAAAAGACGGTGTAACTTCACAACAATCCTATTCAAAATTGATTTTAGCCGTGGGTGCTAACCCAATTCGCCTTGCAATTGCAGGTGATGGTAGCGATGACATTCATGTTGTGAACTCACTTATTGATTACCGCGCTTTTCGTGAAAATCTAGCTCAGCGTAAAGACAAACGTGTTGTTATTTTGGGTGCAGGTTTAATTGGTTGTGAATTTGCCAATGACTTACTTCATAGTGAATATGACATCACTGTCATTGATTTAGCACCGCAACCATTAGGTCGTTTACTTCCATCACATATTGCTTCTGCTTTCCAGCAAAATCTTGAGGAAGCTGGAGTAAAATTTGCACTCGGAACCACTGTTGAAAAAGTTAGCAAAATTAATAATGGCGAAGATTATGCGATAACACTCGCAAACGGACAAACATTGGTTGCGGACCTTGTTCTTTCTGCGATTGGTTTACAGCCAAATATTTCACTTGCTCAAAGTGCAGATATTCAAACAAGCCGTGGAATTATTACCAATGGTTTACTGGAAACAAATCAAGCAGACATCTATGCAATTGGGGATTGTGCAGAGGTAAATGGTACTTTACTTCCATATGTAATGCCTATTATGCAACAGGCTCGTGCGCTCGCAAAAACACTCAGTGGACAACAAACTGCTGTGCACTACCCAGCTATGCCAGTTGCAGTAAAAACGCCAGCGGCTCCGCTTACAGTATTGCCTGCTCCAGTTGATGCGGAAGTGAACTGGGAAACAGAAGAGTTCGACGATGGTATGCTTGCCAAAGCAATTGACAATGAAGGAACATTGCGTGGTTTTGTATTGCTAGGTGCAACCGCAGGTAAACAACGCTTAACTTTGACAAAGCTTGTTCCAGATCTTATTCCAGCCCAAGCATAAGGTTTGTATCAGGAATACTCACTTACAGAGTATTCCTTTAAGGAATGAATAACATGAATAGCGCCTTACAGTTTAACATTTCACCGTACACATCTTTCATGCAAGAAACCAAAGTCAACTTAGGCAATGGAATTGAACTACATGTAGAAGTAGGTGGAAAACCAGAACATCCAACCATTTTGCTGATTATGGGCCTTGGTGCTCAAATGCTTTTTTGGCCAGATTTCTTCTGTAAATCGCTGATTGATCAAGGATTTCGTGTTATTCGTTTTGATAACCGTGATATTGGCCTTTCTTCAAAAGTACGTCATGAAGGTAAACGTTTAAATACCGTCAAATTGATGGGTCGCTTTGCACTGGGGCTAACTAATCAAGGTGCACCTTATACTCTGCATGATATGGCAGACGATGTATCTATGCTAATTGATCGTTTAGGCGTGAACAAAGCGCATGTCATTGGTGCATCAATGGGTGGGATGATTGCTCAAATTCTTGCAGCAAAATATCCAGAAAAGGTTGAAAAATTAGGGCTTATGTTTACAAGTAATAACCAGCCTTTTTTACCACCACCTTTTCCGAAACAACTTTTGAGTTTAATCGGTAAACCTGAGTCACGTGACGAAGAAGGGATTGTTAATCATAGTTTAAAACTATTTCAACTGATTGGTTCACCTGGTTATATCAACCAGATTGAAGCAATACAAACTGCGCGTAAGCTTTATCAACGTAGCTACTATCCTGCTGGTGTACTTCAGCAGTTTTTAGCAATATTATGTACAGGCTCCTTACTACAACTGGACCGTGAAATTAAGCAACCCGCTTTAGTCTTACATGGCTCTCGCGATCGCTTACTTCCCCCTAGCCACGGTAAGGCTGTAGCAAAAGCAATTTCCGGTGCTAAGTTTGAATTAATTGATGGAATGGGGCATGATATCCCTGCACATTTTATTCCACAGCTTAGCGGTTTATTTGCGCATCATTTTAAATCATCAGACTAGGACACTATGGCTGCATTACCCTCACTAAGACAGCTATCATATTTAGTTACGTTGTCGGAAACTTTGCATTTTACTGAAGCAGCACGCCGCTCTTTTGTCACTCAATCGACGTTATCAGGCGGCATCATGGAGCTTGAACGGTTATTAGGTGGCGTTCTGGTAGAACGTGATCGTCAGAATGTGCGTTTAACACCTTTAGGTGAACAAGTCGTTGCTCGTGCCCGTGTACTACTAGCAGATGCTCAAGATTTAATGCGTTTGAGCCGTGAAATGAGTGAGCCGTTAACGGGTGATTTGCATTTGGGTGTTATTCCAACCATTGCACCTTTTATCCTGACACGCTTACTTAATGAAGTGCATCAGCAGCTACCTAAAATTCAGCTACATTTGCATGAAGCACAAAGTGAAAAAATTGTAGAGCGCCTAGAACACGGTAATCTAGACATGATCGTTCTTGCTCTACCGTTTGACACCAGAGGTCTAAAAGTCGCTGAAATTTCGAAAGAAAATTTGTACCTTGTATGTAGTAAACAAGATACGAATGCTCTTCAAGCAAACTCTCTAGATGATCTTGATTTATCAAGATTAATTTTGCTTGAGGAAGGTCACTGTTTACGTGACCACGTTTTGAGTGCGTGCCCTATCGGTGAGCGTAAAAACGACAACCGTTTAAAAGCAAGCTCTTTACCAACGTTAGTTGAAATGGTTTCTTCTGATTTAGGCTTTACGCTTTTACCAGAAATTGCAATTGAAAATAGTATGATCAAGTTTAATGATCAGATTACTGCAAAACCAATTGAAGATGCACCGAGCCGCACTTTAGCGCTAGTAACTCGTAAAAGTACACCATTACAAAGTGAGTTCGATGTATTACTGCAAATTATGCAGAAAATTACAACCAACTTGCACGCATAAAACATGTATAAAAAAAGGAGTCTTCGGACTCCTTTTTATTTTACTGTGGTGTTAAAGATGCCCACTTAAACACCCAAGCAGATGGCATATTCAAACTATTATCAGCGATAATTTTTTCTCTAATAATTTGTGCTATAGCATAGTCATTTGCAGGGTCTACCATAACTCGTATTCCTTTAGTGGTTGCGCTGGTTACAACCTTATAGCCCTTCGCTTCTAACTGCGACTGAACTGTACTTGCCTTATTTTGATTAGCCGCCAATGCAACTTGTACCATCCATTTCTTTTCACCATTTTCCAAAATTTCTTTAGCGATCGCTGCATCAAGTTGCTTTTTACTGTCAAAATTTTTCTTTTCTTCTACTTTTTTTGTGTGGACGTCTTCAATTTTCTTTTGGGCTAATAACTCATCTTGTTTTGGTTTTCTTTTTTGGATGACTATTGTTTTATTTTTTTCCCCACTTTTTTTCGCTTTATCATTAGAAGGATTTACAAAATAAGGATATATTGCTTGATCATCAAATCTTTGAAATACGATGATATCCCCATAACACTTCTGATCTGCATAGGCGGTCACTGGCATTATCCCCAAAAGTATTTTAATAAGTAAACTTCTAATAAAGCATTGCATCTTATTCATTTACCAAAGTTAAGTATATTTAATGCGCCGTATTAAAGTAGATTTTTTGTGATTTGTATATTTTAAAAATTCAATGTTTTATGTAAAAAATCACATATTTTAAAAACATATTGCAGTGCTTCAAATTATTGTCGTTTATCCAGCAACCATTTAGAAAAACTAACTAAATTACTTGGAATTTCAGTTAATTAAAAAAGCCGACAAAATGTCGGCTTTTATTTAATCTTGAGAGTTCATTATTTAATGATTTCCAATAATGCCCTTTGAGCATTATGCAACTTTTCACCCTCAGCTGGCTCAGCACGGATCCAAGTACCGTCACCTTGTAAAAGCCATGCTTGTTGATTATCTTGTAAGTAGTTCACCAAACCTTGTTGATAAATACGTTTTTTCAACGCAGGATCTTCAACAGGGAAACACGCTTCAACACGATTAAATAAATTACGGTCCATCCAGTCTGCACTTGAACAGTAAATACGTGCATCACCATTATTACTAAAGTAATAAACGCGAGTATGCTCAAGGAAACGTCCTACAATTGAACGAACTCGAATATTCTCTGATAAGTTAGGCAAACCCGGACGTAAACAACAAATCGAACGGATAATCAGGTCAATCTGAACACCCGCCTGAGAAGCTTCGTACAATTTATTGATTAACTGAACTTCGGTTAACGCATTTACTTTAACAATGATTTGAGCCTTACGTCCTGCTTTAGCATTGGCAATTTCTTCATCAATAAAGTTAATAAGCTGAGCATGTAAGGTAAATGGTGCATGTAATAGCTTTTTCAATTTCGCCATTTTGCCCATGCCAGTCAATTCTTGGAATATACGGTGTACGTCTTCACACAGATCTTTATCTGTGGTCATGAGACCATAATCTGTATAAATTCGAGCATTCATCGCATGGTAGTTACCTGTTCCTAAATGAACGTAACGCACCAGTTTATTATTTTCACGGCGCACGACCATAATCATTTTGGCGTGAGTTTTATAACCAACTATGCCGTAAACAACGACTGCCCCAGCCTCTTGTAAAACGTTCGCTACTTCAATATTTGATTCTTCATCAAAGCGAGCACGTAACTCAATGACTGCAATAACCTCTTTTCCATTACGAGCGGCTTCAGCCAAAATTTGCACAATTTCAGAATTAGCACCACTACGATATAGCGTCTGTTTGATTGCTAATACTTGTGGATCACGTGCAGATTCGCGTAGCAATTGAATAACTGGCGCAAAAGACTCAAACGGATGATGCAGTAAAATATCCTGTTTTTGCATTGCCGAGAAAATACTCTCGGTCTTTTTAAACACTTTAGGCACAACTGGCGTATGCGAGTCATAACGCAAATGCGGACGTTTAAAATTTGAAACCAGACGAGCTAAGTTTACCGGACCATCAACTTTGTATAATTGCTCATCGGTTAAATCGAACTCTTCAAGTAAGTACTCATAAATATGCTGTGGACAATTATGGGTTACTTCCAAGCGAACTGCTCGACCAAAACGGCGAGAACTTAATTCACCTTTTAATGCTTTAGCTAAGTCTTCAACATCTTCATTCAATGCCAAGTCTGCATTACGTGTAACGCGGAATTGGTAACATCCAGTTGCTGTCATTCCTGGGAATAAATCAGACACATGCTCATGGATAATTGCCGATAACATTACATGATGTTCTTTACCACCCGTTAATTCATCTGGTAGTCGAACAACGCGAGGTAATGAACGTGGTGCTGGCACAACAGCCAAATCAATTTGACGACCAAAAGCATCTTTACCTTCGAGGGTAATAATGAAGTTCAGGCTTTTATTCACAAGGCGAGGAAATGGATGTGCTGGATCTAAGCTAATTGGTGTTAATACAGGTGCAACTTGTTCCTGAAAATATTTTTTTACCCAAGCAGATTGGGCTGGAGTTAACTCACCACGACGTAAGAAGCAAATATCTTCTTCACGTAGCTTAGGCAAGATTTCCTCATTTAAAATACGATATTGACGCTCAATCGCAGCATGAGCAGTTTCAGAGATTTTTTGTAAGACCTGTCTTGGCGTAAGACCATCCGGGCTACGACTCTCATTGTCTAGAGAAAATTGCTCCATCACTCCGGCAACACGAATTTCAAAGAACTCATCGAGATTACGTGAAAAAATGAGTAAGAAATTCATTCGCTCAAGTAATGGATGTAAAGGGTCTACCGCTTGTTCCAATACACGCAAATGGAAGTCAAGAATAGACAATTCACGATTGATATAACGGTCATTATAACTATATTCTATTGGGGTCGTTGTTGGTGTAATCGCTGTATTCATGTCTAACTCAATTCTCTATCCAGCCAAAATCTCTATAAACCAGTATGCTGCAAAAATATGACAATTTGGTAAAAACTAAAAAATTAACACATCTTTAAAACAGCATTATTCAGGAATCTGGGTGCTATTCATATAACGTAAAATAACGCGTTTTCTATATTGTAGTTTATGATCGTTGCGGTGATCTTGATAATATTTCGGATCAGGCAATAACGCAGCTAAGAATGCGGCTTGTTCACGCGTTAAGCTTTTAGCACTTTTACCATAATAATGTTGAGCGGCTGCTTCAACACCGTACAAATTCTTACCGAATTCAACCGAGTTCATATACACCTCAAGAATTCGGCGTTTTGACCACATGCGCTCCATCATCCAAGTCGCGACTGTTTCTTGACCTTTACGAATAAACGAACGCTTATTGTATAAAAACAGATTTTTTGCCAATTGCTGAGAGACTGTAGAACCGCCAGCAACAACTTCACCCTCTTCATTATTTCGCTCAAGGGCAAAACGAATACCCTGCCAGTCAAAACCATGATGATGGATAAATTTTGCATCTTCACCCGCTAAAATCGCATGTTTGAAATTATCGCTAATATCATCATAATCAAGCCACTTATGGATGATTGGCTCTGATGTATCAGACCAATAATCTATTCGCATGAACATGGTGGTGTCCACTTCATGTGTCCGCCACCAGACCAAACTCGAAAAAATCCAAAGTTGAATAAGGAGAATCGCCCCAATAAAAATTAACAACACGCGAACAATAAAAGCTTTCATGTTCGTCCTGATCTCCTGTATTCAACTTTTTTCATGTTAAGCTGTAAAGCATGTTCATATATAACAAAAGCATAGCATGACTCAATATCAGCCTCCGCACATTAATCGTAAACTCAATGTACAAAATTGGTGGCTGACCGCCCTACTCATCACAATCAATGTAGGTTTGTTTGTCTGGCAAATTGTCTCTGGCGTCGATATTAGTGACCCAGCCATGAAAGATGCTATTCATTGGGGAGCTGATTTTACACCACTTACTTTTTCTGGGCAGCCCGAACGTTTATTTACCAGCATGTTTTTTCATTTTGGTTTAGTTCATCTCATGCTTAACATGTGGGCCCTCTATATTTTCGGTAATGTTGCTGAGTCACTATTTGGTCGCTTCTATTTTATTGAGATGTACTTACTCGCTGGCTTATTTGGTAGCCTTTTAAGTAGTTATATGACCATTCAAAATGGACATGAATTGCTGCAACATTTTGACCAGAGCTTGCTTCCTCATGTCAGTGCAGGTGCTTCAGGTGCTGTGATGGGATTAGGTGCTGCGTTAACAGTGCTTTCTTTATTTCCACCGCTACCTCATCAAGCCTACATACTCGATAAAAAAGCATTATTAATGATTATGGCAATCAACCTTATTTTTGGTTTTGTCGCAACGGGAATTAATAATGCCGCGCATATTGGCGGCATTATTATTGGCGCATTTCTTGCGCTGATGTGGTACTTAAGTTATGTCAGCAAATTTAAAAATACACTCAAACTTCTAGGCTTATTAGGAGCAGTTGTAATTACAGGTGGTTTTTATATGTACTGTGTACAACTCAACTCACCTTTACTTCCGTTATGGCATGAAATCATCATCCAGAATCCTGACATTATTCCTTAAGCTACAACTGGTTTAGTTCTCTTAAGCTTTGTAAAGGTGGTAAGTTGCAAAGATAGCCCAGTCGATAACGTCCTATCAGGGCACAAACCAGCATCATGCCAAGAGGTAAAATTAGCCATGTTTCAATATGCCACTGTAGTGCCATATTCATTTTATAGCTTGCAATAGCACTAATCACTTCTGCAAAACAGCAGGCAACTATGCCTGCTAACAATCCTAAAAATCCAACTTCAAGACTGAGCATCTGCTTCATTTTATTCTTAGACAATCCAAATGAACGTAACAAAGCAACTTCACGGCGTCGCTCATCCATTAATAAGTTTAAGCATGCGATAAGTACTAAAACCCCAGAAAAACCCACTAAAGCCGCCAGCACGGTCACAATTTTCACTAAAACATTCATTAAACGCTTTACTTCATCTAAAATTCGATCGACGTCAATAAATACCGTATTCGAAAACTGCTGAATGATATTGATCATTTTTGGCTGATCTTGTTTAGGTACATAAAAACTGCCTAAATAACTTCCAGCATTTTCATCTAAAGTTTTCGGTGAAAAAATAAAGAAAAAATTAGGACTAAAACTTTCCCATTCTACACTTCGAAAATTAACAACTTTGGCCTGTAAATTGCCTTCCGGCAAGCTAAAGGTAAGCTTATCTCCAATTTGAATACAAAGGCTTTCAGCCGTTTTGTTTTCAACAGAAACTTGCCCTACACCACTAAACTGAGCTTGACCATTTGTAATGGCATTGTCATTCGGTAAGTGATTAGACTGAGTTAAATTTAACTCACGACGTAAAGAGTTATTTTGTTTTATAGCCTCTTCTGAAAAAGGTATATCATTCTTCGCTAGCAATCGGCCGCGGATATTTGGATATAAAGGTGTGCTTTGCCAACCATTTTGTTTCAACTGTTGTTCAAAAGCTTTTAAATCAAATGGAGGCAAACCATAAACAAACTGATTAGGCGTTCCTTCTGGGAGTTGTTGCTGCCAACGTTCTAATAAATCAGTTCTTAATACACTGAGTACTGTAATAAGGCTTAATCCTAAAGCTAGAGCAGTAATCTGTAATGCACTTTGGGAAGGAGAACGAATATAAAAAGACAAACGATTTTTCATCTTTTTTAGACTACGAAGCAATAACCAGACAACGGTGTAAAGCAAAATACAAAGAACGATAATCGCAGCCAAAACCATAATGCTGAGCATCAAGTTTTCACTCAACACCAAGCTAAAAACAATGAGGCTAGTAATGCCTGCAAAAAACATAAAAAATAATGATTTTCGAGATTTTGCTTGTTCACGAATAACACGAATTGGAGGCGTATTTAAAAGCTCCCAAATGCTTGGCAAGATAAACCCAAGCAAAACAATTACACTTGTAAAAATGGCAATTGGTAAAGGCCCAAGTAAAAGTGGTATTACCGAAAAATTTAATTCCAATTGAGGTATCAATTGCAACATGAGTTGAAGCAGGCCATAGCCCAATATCAGCCCCAATAGGCTTCCTATAACAATCGAAATCGCACTAACAACACAAAGTAATCCAATATATGCCAATAAAATTTGGAATTTACTTCCCCCTAAACACCGGATGAGCGCAATGTGATCTTGGTTTTGTTGAACATATCTTTGGCTCGTTAAAGCGATGGCAATACCACATAATAAAATCGTTAAAATATTGGCCAATTGCAAAAAGGTATCAAGGTTTTCAAGTGGACGTAATAATCTGCTATTCGAATCACTTGCATCGCGTAACCGTAAACCCGCTGTTTCGTCTAAATCTTTAGTGGTTTGATGTTGTTGTTTAAACTGCTTAGCAAAAGTCCGTACCTGTTCTGGTTTACCCGCCATTAATAAACGATAGTCAATTCTACTGCCTGTCTGAATTGCATGAGTTTTAGCAATATCAGCTTGATGGATAATAACCGTGGGAGAAAAGCCAGAGAAACCTAACTCTTGATTTGAATCACGTACAATCACACCACTAAAACGAAATGTACCATCCGCAATAGAAACAGCATCACCCAGTTTTACTTTTAATAAATCTGCTGCCCTTTGGCTTAACCACACCTCACCAGACTGAATCCCTTGCGTAGTTGGCTCAATTTCAAGCTGTCCTCTTAACGGAAATAAAGGCTCTATTGCTTTCACGTTGACCATGACAAACTGATCGTGTGTATGGGCCATAGAACTAAACATAGTGACATTGGTTTGCTTAAAACCAAGCTGCTCTGCTCTTTTTTTCCATGACTGTTCTATCGGTTCGTTATTCGACAGAACTAAATCGGCACCCAACATTTGGGAAGCCTGTAAACTGACAGCATTTTTAACTTGGTCATTGCTAAATTTCAGAGCAGTTGTGGCACTAATCGCAAGCGATAGAGCAATAATAAGTAGATACAGACCACCCGTGCGGAAACTTTGAAGTAAAAGTGGTTTTAGAAGATTACGCATCATTTAACCACCCTGTACTGTCTTTAATCGGCCATCATCTAACTCAACATGGCGCTGACAAAGGCTTGCTAAGTTACGGTCGTGTGTAACCAAAATAAGGGTTGTACCTAACTCTCGATTTAAATCAAAAAGCAGATTTTCAATTTCTTGAGCTGTTTGACCATCTAGGTTTCCAGTAGGTTCATCTGCAAAAATAATTTGTGGCTCTGCAATGAGTGCACGCGCAATCGCTACACGTTGCTGTTCCCCTCCAGACAAGACTTTAGGCGTTTGTTCTACCTGACGACCAAGCCCCACTCGATGCAACCAATCTAACGCTTTTTTCTCTGCGGTTTTATAATCGAAATCTTTACGTAACCGTAAAGGTAACATCACATTTTCAAGCGCACTCAACTGAGGTAAAAGCTGAAAAGACTGAAATACAAAACCAATATGTTGCATTCTAATTTGAGTGCGTTGTTCTTCTGTTAACTCATGTACTGCCTGACCACATAGCCACACTTCTCCTTCAGACGGTTGATCTAAAGTCGCTAGAATTCCTAGTAAGGTTGATTTACCTGAGCCGGAACGTCCCGTAATTGCTACCTGTTCCCCTTCAAAAATCTCTAAATCGATATCTTTTAAAATCGTAAACTGATTTTGGTTAATCTGAATAGTTTGTGTAACTTGATGGGCAGCAATGATGGGTTGTGGCATGATGTGAAAAGTCCTATGTATTCAGAATCAGGGTCGAAGTACAAATGTATAAATCTTTTTTGATTGGTTCTAAAAGCATCATGCTCATCTCATTAAGTATGCTGCCCATGCTTGTATCGGCGAAAACTATTTTAATTTTAGGAGATAGTATCAGTGCCGGTTACGGAATTGATCCCAAACAAGGTTGGGTACAATTACTGCAAAAACGTTTAGACCAACAGTATCCCAAACAACACAAAGTGGTCAATGCAAGTGTTAGTGGTGAAACAACAAGCGGAGCTTTGGCACGATTACCTAAATTATTGCAGACCTATAAGCCTAGTGTAGTCGTGATTGAATTAGGCGGAAATGACGGCTTGCGAGGGCAACCACCTCAAATGATTCAAAAAAATCTGGATCAGCTCATTCAATTAAGCCAAAAACAAAAAGCCAAAGTTGTTATTTTTGGTATGAAAATTCCGCCAAATTATGGGGCTGCATATAGCAAAGCTTTTGAAAATAATTATAAAGTTGTAAGCCAGAAATATCAGGTGAAATTGCTTCCGTTCTTTCTAGATGGTGTTGCTGGTCAAAAACAGCTTATGCAAAATGATTTGATTCATCCAAATGCACAAGCACAATCAAAACTACTTAATTTAGCTTTTCCATACATAAAAGGTGCCCTATAGGCACCTTTTAGTTTTAAATATTTTTATTATGATCAGAAATCAAAAAAAGTAACTTCACCAGTTTCTAGTGAATACTCTGCACCAACGACAATCAACTCACCTTTTGCGATCAAGCTTTCAAGGACACTTGAACCATGACGTAATTGATTTACCGAAGCAAAAACGTTTGAACGTACTGCATGACATGATAATTTTTTCAAATCATTTTTTAAGTCAGTTTGCATTAAAATTTCAACTGATGGACGAACACGGTTCACAATCGACATTAAGTTAGATGATGGCGGTTGATCAGGGTTCATTAACGTATCAATTGTCGCTTGAATCGCGCCACAATGGCTGTGTCCTAATACAACTACAACCGGACAGTCATAGCGTTCTGCTGCGAACTCAACACTACCGACTTGTGAAGGTGCCACAACATTACCAGCAACACGAATTACGAATAAGTCACCAAGACCTTGGTCAAATACCATTTCTGCTGGAACACGAGAATCTGAGCAACCCAATACAATCGCAAATGGATTTTGATCCTTTGCCATTTCAGCGCGTTCATGATGAGATAAGGTTTTTGCAAGGGAAGTATTTCCATTTACAAATCGTTGATTACCAGCTTTCAGACGATCTAAAACTTCTTGCGCAGTAGGCATTTTATATTTCCATTGTTTTTTCAAGGTTGGAAATCATTTTAATGTGTCAAAATTTGAATGTCACTGACAAAAAATTAAATCATTTCCCATGAAAAACTTTAAAAATACTTCCTCTATTTGAATGGAGAATTTACTGCATATTTCCTACTGTTTAGTGAAAAAATAGACATACTTTGGTTCTGGGATTGACTATAATTTTTCTCCTTTTAATCATTTAGCAAATGACTCATTGGCAAAGTTTTTCAATAATTTTCAAACTCGCTTATGCATCAAGGATGAAATCTTATGACAACGCTGTCCGCATCAAAAAAAACTGTTCTAAAAAAAACCGTTGCAGCATTTACCTTAGCATGCAGCCTTACAACAATAATGAGTATATCTCAGACACAAGCTGCCGATACGATTGATATAAGCTTTCAAAATATTTTGCAGCAAGAACGAAGCTGGGCAGGTTTACAAAGTAAAAGTTTAAAAGTTGGTGATATAACTTGGTCATATAGTGAAGGTGGATCTACCACTAAACCTACGTTGTTACTCATCCATGGATTAGGAGGGAGTCGTGATAACTGGAACCGTGTCGCCCGTTATCTGACAGCAAATTACCATGTCGTTATTCCTGACTTACCTGGCAGTGGTGAAACCTTAGTTACACAAGACTTTGATTATTCAGTGCCTAATCTTGCCGAAAAATTACGTCGTTTTGTTGAAGCTGCAAATTTAAAAGGCCCTATTCATATTGCTGGCCACTCACTTGGCGGTTCAATTGCCCTACTCTATGCTGGACAATATCCATTTGAAACCAA
Source organism: Acinetobacter sp. V102_4 (assembly GCF_031799005.1). Taxonomy (NCBI): domain Bacteria; kingdom Pseudomonadati; phylum Pseudomonadota; class Gammaproteobacteria; order Moraxellales; family Moraxellaceae; genus Acinetobacter; species Acinetobacter sp. V102_4. Next base: position 143,219 of record NZ_JAVQNR010000053.1, read on the forward strand.
AAGCCTATTCTTAGTTGATAGTGGCGGTATTTTCCGTTCTGCCAATACAATTTATCTAAAAGATCCTGCTTACCTAAAACAACTTTTAGTATCTAAAAAGGGTGACTTTAATTATTTGTTAAAGCAAACCATGTTTAATCCTCCGTTTATTCCAAAAGAATTTTTAGAAGCTCAAGAAAAGCTCATGATTAATCAGGCACCTCAAACACAGAAACTGGTTGATCAGCTTATTGCGCTAAATAAGGTTTACACTCCCGATTCATTTGCAGTTCTCACAAAAACAATAGATGCACCGACACTGATTTTATGGGGTAAGCAAGATAAGATTATTAATGTCGAAGTCGCAAGTGAATTAAAACGACTCTTAAAGAATGCCCAACCTCCAGTTATTTTAGAAAATGTTGGCCATATGCCAATTTTGGAAGCTGAGCAGCTGGTTATTCAACAATATGTACCGTTTTTACTGAAAGTAGAAACAAATCAGTCGCCAAAAGCGACTACACCTTAAATAAAACTTCGGACTTGTGAGACCTTATGTCTACCCAACCGCTTATAGAAAAACTCATTGAAGCTCATCTTGATTTTTTAGATGAGGAATTTGCTCAGCCCCATGTTATCCAACAAGAATTTGAGCAATTTTATCATTGGTTGGGTAGTCGACAACTACAACACCTCTGGACTTTCGAACAAATTCAGCAGCTGATTCAAAAGCAGATTTTAGACACCCCTGCTTCTGATTCCCTGCTTGAACAAATTGCAGAACATATCCGTTTTGCACTGATTCATCCTGCTAATGACAGTACAACAATTGAAGATGTTATTCCTGTTTTAACAATTGATGGAATTGCGCAATACGTTGCAAGTAAAGATCAGCATCGTAAGAAGCTAATTAAAACGATTGTGAATAATCCTGCATTTTCAGCACTTCTAACACAGCTGATTCAACAAACGATGCATGACTATTTAGATGAGTCGATGTCAAAACGGGTGCCAGGTGTAGGTCGTTTTATGAAGATGGGCAAATCGGTTCTAGAAACCGTAACCGATTCAAATCTAGACGACACGATTCATCATTATTTGCAAAAGAATATTTTAAAACTCACTCAAATGAGTGAGCGTGTTTTAAACCAACATTTTGACAATGATAAGCTCTACCATTTTCAGGCAAATATTTGGCATAAAGTTAAAACCATGCCGCTTTCTGTTTTGAAAAATTATGTAGAAGTTCAGGATTTATCAAAAACTGTGGGTTTAGGACATCAGATTTGGGATCACATTCGCCAGACTTCTTATTTGAAACAACAAGTACATGATGGTATTTACACGTGGTATGTGCGCAATCAGGAACATAATTTTGACTTGTTACTTCGTGACCTCAATATTGATGAAAGCTTAATTCAACATGAACTGACTCAGTTACTTGTGCCGGTATTACAGCAATTAGTTACAACTGGTCATTTAAGACGACGTGCTCGTGTTTACCTAGAGAAATTTTATTATTCTGAAAAAGCATTAGATATTTTAAATAACAAAGGCGCTTAAAGCGCCTTTGTTATTACTATGGATTAAAATGAATATTTTAGAGAGGCGTAATAAGCTCGACCTGGCTCATTGTAAGTTTGGCTAATCGAATTACTGTCTCTTAAAATTTGTTTATCAAACAAGTTACTTACACCAACACGCGTACTAATATTGTCTGAAATTTTATAACCAACATTAATTCCAGCCGTACTATAGCTTTTTACAGTGCTTGGCTTAATCGCAGAATTTGTTCCACCTGAACCAATGCCAGATTCAATTCTATTTTCGGCAAACTGACGCGATTTTTGACGACCATATTGAGTAAATACAAAATTCACATCTAATTGATCTGTAATGTCGTAATCAAAAATTGAGTTAATTGTATAGTTAGGAACTAAAGATAATGGGTTGCCCGTTTGCTTATCTTTCGAGTCCATCATATAGGTAAAGTTGTTGGTCCAACGAATATCACCAAAGTCTAATCCTAAGCTTCCTTCAAAACCTTGAATTAATGCTTTAGGCGTATTTTCCCAACGTAAGATATTCCACTTCGTATTGGTCACAGCTCCTGTATTTGCATTGGTACTTGAGCCATCTACAGTGCCAACAACATTCGTTCCTGCCACAATCTTATCTTTATAGTCATTACGGAACCACGTTAAGCTCGCGTTGACAATGTCTTTTTGGAACTGGATGCCTAACTCTTTGTTTACCGAAGTTTCAGGTTTTAAATCACCATTACCTTGTAATAAACAACGCGATTCAATATTGGCTGGACAACCATTGCCGTTCGTACTGAGTAAGTACCCTTCGGCATTTTGATACATATTTGGTGCTTTATAAGCTTTTGCTATCCCACCTTTTAACGTGAAATAATCATTGAGTCTTTGAGTAACGTTTAAGCTTGGGCTCCAGTTAGAACCAGATTTGCTATGGTCGTCGAAACGTAAACCTAATACGGCATCGGTGCTGTCTGTGAGTTTCAAGTTGTCTTCGATATATGCAGAAGCAATCCGTGATTCCATTTTACTGCGATTGCCTTTAGCTAATTGATCGCCATAACCTGAACCGCTGCTGTCTGTCCCCTGATTTGTCGAAATATTATCTTTAAATCTGTCTTCAACCCATTCAGTACCGAGTGTTAATACATGTGGTACATAATATTCAAAAGGAATATTGGCTTCACCATTCAACCGAAGAGTCTCTAAGCGTGAAGTGGCTTTATCATCCAAATTATTAATTTTTCCTTCTGTGCTACCACCCAGACCTTCAGGTAAACGTTTATTATGAGTTTTATCGTATTGAGCAACTAACTTACTTTTACCCCAAGACCAATCACCTTCATGTGTTAAAGCATAGCTATCACGGTACATCGTATTGGTTTCTTTACCAATAAGTTCAGAAAGAATCGCATCTGCTTCAGCATTTGCATTTAACTGAGAATCACCAGAGTAAATATTCCCTTGCTTGCTAGATGAGACATCGAGCAACACGGTTTGTTGGTCTGTTGCTTGCCAAGCTAAACGTCCTGAAATATCTTTATTTTTAACGCCTTCACGCCCAGCTGCCGTACTGCCTATTGATTTATTAATATCGACATCGTCAGCTTCGGTTTTGTTGTAATTACCATATAAACGGTATGACAAAACATCTTTAATCAGTGGCCCACTTAAATTAAAGCCAACTCGATTTGATGAACCTTCTTTAGAGTCTTCAGGTTGTGAAGTATATAGTTCTACCGAACCATGGGTTTCATTCGTCACTTTTTTAGTGATGATGTTGACTACACCACCTGCTGCACCTGAACCATATCGAGCTGCCGCTGGCCCGCGTAAAACCTCAATCGATTCGATTGCTTCTGCTGGAACCCAGTTTGAATCACCGCGTGTATCACGTTCTCCTTTCCAACCATAGCGAACTGAATTACGAGAGTTAACAGGTTTTCCATCCACTAAAATGAGCGTATTTTCAGGACCCATTCCACGAATGTCGATTTGTCTATTATTACCGCGCTGCCCTGTTGCACTGTTTCCAGTTAAATTTACACCAGGCATACGACGCACATAATCTGAAATATCATTACGAACTGGAAGTTTTTCTAAATCTTCTTGGGTGATCACTGATACACCGAGCGATTGCTTTACTTGCTCTTCAGCTGTTACAAAAATTGTTTCCAATTTCACAGGTTCAGCAGGCTTTTCTAATGCTGGTTCAGCTTGTTCTTGCTCATTTTTTGCAGCATAAGCCATAGACATCATACTTGCCAGTACTGAAACAGAAAGCACTGACTGGATAATACGCTTCGACATAAGTATTCCCAATATATTGATTTATTAAACATCTCTCATTTTAAGTTCCGCATTGTAACAAATCTAAATAAAATTACAAATGATATTGATAATAATTATCATTATTTATATTGAATAATAAAAAAACCTCATTCCGAGGCTTTTTTATGTCACTTTTCAAATAATTTAATTATTTGAAATAAGCACCTTCAGCTTGTGTATGGTCAGTTTGGTCAACCACACGTTGAAGCTCTGGAATATGCTCTCTTAACGTCGTTTCTACACCTTGTTTCAAGGTAACGTCAATTGCAGAACATCCTTGGCAACCACCACCAAATTTCAATACAGCAGTTAAACCATGTTCTGGATTATCTTGTACTTCTACCAAGCTACAATTCCCGCCATGGCCTGCAAGACCCGGGTTAATTTCTGCTTGAAGAATGTAAGTAATACGTTCTTCAATTGATGCATCTGGACCAACACGTGGAACTTTAGAGTTTGGCGCGCGGAAAGTTAACTGCCCACCAAAACGGTCCTTATTGTAATCAATTACGGCATCTAAAAGATAAGGAATAGATGGCGCGTCAATATATGCAGGGAAATCTGGATAGTCCTGTTTATAATCCGTTGGGATTACTTCTTCTGGTGCACTATATGCCATACAGCATTCTGCACGTGGCGTACCCGGATGTTCAACAAAAACTCGAACGCCAATTCCCGGAGTATTTTGCTTCGTCAATAAATCGTGCAAATACTCTTGTGCAGATGGTGTAATCAAAAGGTTTGGAATTTCTTCTGCAACAGCAGTGTTGGTGTTCTCAGTCGACATAACAATATTCCTCAAGCTGATGCCTTTATATTAACCGAAGATGAGGTAGATTTAAAAAAAATCAACTAAATTTGTCGGATTTATACACAACAGGGTTTCAACTGAAGTTTTTAATGGCATTATTGGACTCAATATTGATCATTTTTTAAATATTTCTTATGTTGCATCTGCCGTTTAACCATACCATTACCCTTATTATTATTACGGTCATTGTTTCTTTACTTGCCTTTAGCAATCAAAACGTGATGAATCGTTTGATTTTTTGGCCACCTGCAATGCAACGTGGGCAATTTGATCGTTTCATTACTCATGGCTTTATCCATGCAGATGGTACACACCTACTTTTCAACATGATTACCCTGTTCTTCTTTGGCAGCATTATTGAAAGTTTTTATCGCCAATATTTTTATGACATGGGTTTTGTTTTGTTCTATTTAGGCGGTTTAATCTTTGCGATTTTACCAAGCTATTTACAACATAGAAATGATACAAACTGGGCGAGCCTCGGTGCCTCTGGTGCTGTCTCAGCTGTTTTATTTGCTTATATTCTATTTCAACCATGGAAGCTGATTTTTGTATTCTTCATTCCAGTACCAGCCATTATTTTTGCAGTTTTATATGTAGCGTACAGCATTTGGGCTGGTAAACGTGGTAATAGCCATATCAACCATAGTGCTCATTTATGGGGTGCAGCTTACGGGGTCCTTGTAACCATTTTGATCGAACCTAAAGTGATTCCACATTTCTTAGATCAACTGACTCGTATTCCGTTCTAAGTCAGGCACTCAAAAAAGCCCGTAATGGGCTTTTCTTTTTTTCTCATTTATTTATCACCATAAATTCTCAGTCTTTTTTCTGATTTTCTTTGATCTTTTCCTTGTTTTGATTGCAAAAACCATCTGATTAAACTCATGCCAAATCTTTTAATAATTCAGATGATACAATGAAGTACAAAGCAATTTTATCTAGCCTTTCCATTGCTTTATTTAGCTTATCTTTGGCTGGATGTAATGACAATGATTCACAAGAAAATGTGGTCAGCACTCCTAAGCAGCCCAATATCTTATTCATTATGGCGGATGACTTAGGCTATTCAGATTTAGGGGCTTTCGGTGGTGAAATTCGTACACCCAATATTGATAGCCTAGCTCAAGAAGGTCGCCTTTTAACTGACTATCACACCGCCCCGACCTGTTCCCCAACACGCTCACAACTGATTTCAGGTACTGATCACCATTTAGCTGGTATTGGTGCAATGGCTGAACTCACGCCAGAACATTTAAAGGGCCAGCCCGGCTATGAGGGCTATTTGAATGAGCGTTCGCTATCCATTGCACAAGTGCTGAAAGATAATGGCTATCGTACTTATATCAGCGGTAAATGGCATTTAGGGCTAACCCCTGAAACGAATGCCCATGCAAAAGGTTTTGACCATTCATTTACCTTGTTACAAGGCCTAGATCACCACTTTAAGCAAGCGCCAAGTGCATTTAAGCGAAATTCGACCTATACGGAAGATGGGCAAATTATTCCTGTTTCAGCATTGCCTGATGACTTTTTCTCGACAAATTATTTTACTGATAAATTACTTAGCTATTTAGACTCAGGCAAAAATAGCGGCAAACCGTTCTTTGCTTATGCTGCCTATACAGCGCCTCATTGGCCAATTCAGGCACCTGCTGAATACCGTGAAAAATACCGTGGAGTTTACGATGTTGGTTACGATGCAATTCGTAATGCACGTATCGCACGCCAAAAACAGCTTGGTATTATCCCGGCAAACTTTGAAGCAGCCGAACCGATTGCAACTCAAAATGCTCCACAAAAATATGGAAAATGGAATGAATTAACTGCTGAACAAAAAACACTAGAAGCCCGTAAAATGGAAATCTATGCAGGTATGGTAGAAAATCTCGATGCCAATGTGGGCCGAATTATTCAATACCTCAAACAAAATAATCTTTATGACAATACCTTAATTTTCTTTGTTTCCGACAATGGTGCAGAAGGTTTTGTACGTGGAGGATACGGCAGTGAATCTGGCTTTGATAATTCTGTAGCAAATGTAGGTACACCGACTTCATATCACTATATTGGACCACGTTGGGCTGAGGTCAGCGCGGCGCCATTTCATTTATGGAAAGATACCGCTGGTGAAGGTGCAACTACTGCCCCTGCAATCGTGAAATTACCAAATCAGAAAAAAGCAGAAGAAACGAATGATAGCTTTGCATCCGTACTCGATGTTTTCCCAACTTTACTAGAATATGCTCATATTCCAGTACCTCAAGGCCAATACAATGGTCGTACCATTAACACGCCATCAGGGATTTCATGGAAACCTTTACTTGAAAATAAAACAACTACGATTCGCCCCGAAAATTTTAGTTTTGCTGATGAATTACATGGTAGTAAATATGCAAAACAAGGCGAGTGGAAAATTGCACTTCAAGGGCGCCCTGAATTAGGTACAGGAACTTGGGAGCTATACAACATTAAAGCGGATCGAGGGGAAAGACAGAACGTTGCTCAGCTTTACCCTGCTAAAGTGCAAGAACTCTTATCGGTCTATCAAAAATATACTGAAAAAAATGGTGTGCAGGAATATAACGCCAAATGAGATTGAAACCATTTTTAGTTACGACCATCAGCCTGTCTTTTATAGCAGGCTGTAGTCAATCTTCACAAGTTTCTGAACCCGCACCATCGTCTCAGCAGCAAACCTCGTTAGCTGACTTGGGGTCTATTGAGAAGTGTAAAAACTACACAGGACTACCTCAAGGTTGGCTAAAACAACCTACAGCTGGAATGGTTTTAATTCCTGATGGACATTTTAATTTTGGTTCTGAAAAAGCCTATCCCGATGAACTTAATTTTGGAAAAAAACAACGGGAAGTTAAAGGATTCTGGATTGATCAAACAGAAGTCAGCGTTGCTCAGTTTGCTAGTTTCGTAAAAGCAACGGGTTATATCACCGATGCCGAAAAACAAAAGCAGGCTGCTGTTTTTTCACCAGACCCTCAACACCCACAGCAATGGTGGCAGCTAAAATCGGGATATACATGGAAAACTCCAAATGGTAGTAAAGGTGCTACTCCCCATCCTAACGAACCTGTGCGATATGTGAGTAAAAACGATGCTGAACATTATGCGGTCTGGCTAGGACGTGATTTACCAACAGAATTAGAGTGGGAATATGCAGCTAAAGCAAATTCAAAAACTGATACACCATTACATCAGGCCCCTACCGATGAACACCAACATCCACAAGCAAATTACTGGCAAGGTGAATTCCCTTTTCAAAACCTAAATCAAGATCACTTTAAAGATGTTGCGCCCGTTGGATGTTTTGCAGCAAATCATTTCAAACTATTTGATATGATCGGAAATGTATGGGAATGGACATCATCTCCATATCAAGGTGCTCATGACCAGCATATGGGAAATTATTCTGATTTAAGACAACAACAAATCACCAGTACACAATATGTAATTAAAGGCGGATCTTTTCTTTGCGCACAAAATTATTGTTCACGTTATCGTAGCAGTAGCCGCTATCCGCAAGACTTTGATTTAACAGCAACCCATGTGGGCTTTCGAACGATTTTACGATCTGATTAGTTTCTTTAAATCAGAATTATTAAATATATTCTTAACCAAAAGTAGATCGAAAAATAATCAAAATATTTCTATAGTAAAATGGAGAATGATAAAAAAGTGAGAACAAGATGAAAACATTACTTCTCTGTGCAGCAGCAATTTTCACAATGTCATTATCAGCCTGTGCAGTTCATACACCTGAAGGTAGTATTGTGATTGATCCAGATTCACCTTATCACAACCATCCAGGAGACTTTTGCCCACCAGGACAAGCGAAAAAAGGACGTTGTTAGAGATAGCTTCTTTTAAAGTAATTTTGAAGTTACTTTAAACAAATAAGGTTCAATCAAGTGATAAAGTGAGTACAAAAATGGAGGGTTCCAACCCAAAAATAGATGGGGTGAAACTAGAAAATTATGGTGTAAAAAAATCACCATATCCCCAAGATTTTTAAAAGACAATCTTATGTTGTCTTCTATCTAGTTTCACCCCAATTCTTTCTTATTCAGTCTGACTTTTCTTATCTTTTAATAAAAAAGTCTAGTTTTTAATCATTTCTGTATCTGTATTATTGATACATTTTGAACATTTTACCTTCAGGCTAAAACTGATGTATTTGCTTAATACAAAATAATCATTTATGTAACGTAAGTCTATAAAAATGTTCTAAAATTGTGAAAAAAATTAAGACCAAAATGAGATGAATTTATCATAATAATTCCCTCTTCCATGTTTCATCACATAAATAATCAATATTATTTTGTCAGTTATTGCCACTCGTTTCCTTTCATTGGCATAGATAATGTATACATCTGTATATTAACCCAGTCGTATAACGAGATATTTTATGTCCAGCACAAGTCAAGTCGAAGGTCTACAATTTCCAGTACACGCCTCAACAAAAAAACAAAGCACATCTCTTACTGGCCAAGAAATTTTGTCAGAGGCTTTATCTGTTGTAGATAATAAAACCGCACAACAAGTGTTGAATGAAAAAAACTGGCGAAAAAATTACCCAATATATTTTAAAGCACTTGTTAAACAAGGAATTTCTAATAGTAACCACCCCATTACTATTGCGAAGCAAGGTTTGCATAAAGCTCACCATATTTTTGACTATTATCGTGATAGTAAACACTACCTTTTAAAAGATGCGGTTAATATTGCTTCATCTACGCCACTTCATACAGTAAAACTTAAAGGTGAAAGTGATGCAGCACCTGAATGGTATGTTCCTTACAAAGGGCAAAAACTAAGCGGGCAAAGCTTACTGGACCAGATTCAACGTTGGGAAGAGGCTGGTATTATTGAACCAAGTCATGCAAAAGCTTTGCGTGAAGCTATTGCTCACCCAGAATGGTTTGATTTATCTGACCGTACTATGGTGCTGTTTGGTGCAGCTTCAGAAGCAGGACCTCTACCTTGGTTAGCCAAATGGAAAGCGAATATTGTTGCTGTCGACTTACCAAATCCACGTGTCTGGGGCAAGATTTTAAATACGATTCAACAGGGAAACGCAACCCTCATTGCGCCTAGTGTTGAACAAATTGATTCTTCAGCAAAGGTTTCTGAATTAAAAGATAAATTGGGTGCAAATTTATTGACTCAATTACCAGAAATTGCACAGTGGTTAGTTCAGTTTCCGCAAAAGTTAGATTTGGCCGCAATTGCCTATTTAGATGGCGAAAAGCATGTTCGTGTTTCCATGGCAATGGACAGCATCATGCAATTTGTGAGCGAGCATAAGTCTGATACAAGCCTTATGTTTATGTGTACGCCAACCGATGTTTATGCGGTTCCTAAAGAAGTCGCCAAAGCTGCTCAAGAAAAGTTTAAATCACGCACAAAAATACAAAAAATGGCGGTGAAAGGTGTTTCCGCTCTTTCACTCAATCGTTTTTTTCAAGCACCATATCAAGACTTAATTGCTTGTGAAAATGGAAAAACTTATGGCATTGCCGACTGTCTAGTTGTTGAACAAGGGCCAAACTATGCTTTGGCTAAACGCATTCAACAATGGCGTGCTATTTTGGCCCGCCATCAAGGACAACACGTCAGCATTAATATTGCACCATCAACAACGACTCACTCTGTGACTAAAAATCCATTGTTGAAAGCAGCTTTTAATGGTGCGGAGCTTTTTGATGTAGAAGCATTTAGCCCTGAAACTACCAATGCAATTATGGCTGCAATCTGGATTCATGACTTAAGAAATGAGTCTTCTGTAGCAAATCCTGAAACTGAGCTGGACCATCCGCTTGAGCTTATGATGGAAGGTGCCAACCACGGCGGATTGTGGCGTGTGGCTTATTTAGCAAGAACTGCCCTGCCTTTTGCTGCAATCTATGGCTTTGCAACCGAAAAACTACCTTTCGGAAAATCATCTAAAAAATAATTATATTAAAGCCCAATTCTAGAATTGGGCTTTTTTCTGTATTTATCTATTTACTTTGAAAGTGTGATAGATATTTTTGCATTTCATCAGGCGGCACCATACCGCCTCCTGTCGCCCATATCACATGGGTTGCCTGTTTTAATTGCTCAACTGATAATTGATGTAAAGCCAAATAATCAGGGTTAGTCTGGACATAGTATGGTCCCATCATTCCAGCCACCGCAGAAGGCTCAAGCTGAATATTTTCGGTTTGATTTAAAAGCGCAATGAGCTCATACAAACGCTCATCATCAATGGTGTAATAGCCATCGATTAACTGCTGCATAGCACGCCCAACAAAACCTGAAGCACGGCCTACCGCAAGCCCATCTGCGGTAGTTACATTATCGAGGCCAATGTCATTCACTGAAATCTGATCATGCAAACCTGTGTGGACACCCAGTAACATACATGGTGAATGGGTGGGTTCTGCAAAGATACAATGTACATGCTCACCAAAAGCCAGTTTCAAACCAAAACTTACCCCACCAGGACCACCACCAACGCCACACGGCAAATAAACAAATAATGGGTGTTCAGCATCGACTTTTATTTGTTTTTGCTCAAATTGCTGTTTTAAGCGTATTCCTGCAACTGCATAACCTAAAAACAATGTTGTTGAGTTTTCATCATCAATAAAAAAGCAGTGCGGATCTTGCTCTGCTGCTTTTCTTCCCTCTTCAACAGCTACTCCATAGTCACTGGCATATTCCACAACATTAACGCCCAATGAACGCAGTTTGTCTTTTTTCCACTGTCTCGCATCAGCAGACATATGAACAGTGACTCTAAAACCCAGTTTGGCGCTCATAATGCCTATGGAAAGCCCTAGGTTACCTGTAGAACCTACTGCAATTTGATACTTAGAAAAGAATGCCCTAAATGAATCTTGATCTAACTTACTGTAATCGTCTTCCAACTTGAGAAGTCCAGCCTCAATTGCCAACTTTTCGGCGTGAGCCAAAACTTCATAAATACCACCACGCGCTTTAATTGAACCTGAAATAGGTAAATGGCTATCTTTTTTCAGCCAGAATGTTCCACTCAGTTGCACTTGTTCTGTTGAAGATAGTGCTTGTTTCATATGGCCAATTTCAACGATCTCTGATTCAATTTTTCCATGTTGCGCTTGAGTTTCAGGAAACACTTTTGCCAAATAAGGTGCGAAACGCTCTAATCTAGCTTCTGCTTCACTTACGTCTTCGGCTGTTAATCCAACTTTTTCTAAAGCTTCTTTTAAAGGATAGCAATGAGGTGTAAACCAAAATATTTCTTGATAGGCTTGCAGTGTCTCAATAAGTGGAAATTGTTGTTTTAGCTGATCTATTTGAACCACATCCATAATCTATCCTGATATAAAAGTTTTAAGCCTAGCCTCTGAAGTTACTTGAGGCTTTATAAGGACTCGTTAATTTATAATTGAATGTACATGAAAATAGACTGAACGTTAAAAAGAAACAAATAAAAAAGCCACTGTGAACAGTGGCTTTAATTTTTTAAATACTTTTATACAAACTGTAAGAATAACCAGTACAAACCGCCTGACAAACAGATTGTTGCAGGAAGTGTAAATACCCATGCAGATAAAATCGTTTTAACTGTATTGAAGTTTAAGCCTGATCTATTCGCTACCATGGTACCAGCAACAGCACTGTTTAAAACGTGTGTTGTTGAAACAGGCATACCTAAACCATCGGCTGCTGCAATTGTACTCATTGCGACAAGCTCAGCAGACATCCCTTGACCATAAGTCATATGATGTTTACCAATACGTTCACCTACAGTCACAACAATACGTTTCCAGCCAACCATGGTGCCTAAGCCAAGTGCCAAAGCAACTGCTACTTTCACCCAAGTTGGAATGTATTGTAAGAATGAATCTAAGCTACTACGGTATTCTTTCACGAGTTTTTCTTGTGATTGATCCATTTTTGGTAAAGCATCTGCTTTATCCAAACGCTTAAACGTCGTTGTACTTAAATACATGTCATTACGAATTTCACTGATTGCAGCTTCTGGAATGTCTTTTAAGTTGCTATAGCTAGAAACTCGCGCACCCAAATGATCAGTCATGCTTGCCAATGCAGCCACTATTTCCGGAGTTTGCTGTTTAGTTTGAATATATTTAGTCAAAATAACACGTGCTTTTTCATCGGTTAATTCTGGCTGATTTTGATTCAAAAGTACGGCAGTTTGAGAAGAAAGCTGATGGAATGATTGAACTTGTTGTGTATCAAGGTTTTTATTCAATGAATAAGCCAAAGGCACCAGACCAACCAAAATCAGCATGATTAAACCCATACCTTTTTGACCATCATTAGAACCATGTGCAAAACTTACACCTGTACAGGTAAAGATTAAAATTGCACGAATGATTGCTGGTGGTGGTTTATTACCTTCTGGTGGTTGGAATAATTCTAATTGGCGTTTAAAAATAGTTTTAACCAACAAGAATACAATCGCTGCAAAAGCAAAACCAATTAAAGGTGAAAATAATAAGGCCTTACCGACTTTAATCACCTGATCCATATCAACACCACTGGTGGTTACCCCAGTCGATGCACTCAATAGATGGTTCATAATGCCCACACCCAAGATTGAACCAATCAAAGTATGAGAGCTAGAAGCAGGAATACCCAAGAACCAAGTACCTAAGTTCCAGAGAATCGCAGCAATAAGAAGCGCAAAAACCATTGCGAAACCTGCACCGCTACCCATGTTCATAATCAATTCAACAGGCAACAATGCAATAATGCCGTAAGCGACTGCGCCGCTTGCAACCATTACCCCAAGAAAATTACAAAAACCTGCCCACATGACTGCAACCGGTGCAGGTAAAGCATTGGTGTAAATCACTGTCGCTACTGCATTTGCAGTATCATGGAAGCCATTTACAAACTCAAAGCCTAAAGCAATCAAGAGTGCAGTAGATAAGAGAATAACCGAATAAAGACTCAAAGGCGGTACATGCGCTAAATCAGCACTCACCTGAAATCCAATATAAATAAGTGTTGCAATAATAATTGTCAGAAACACCGGCATAAAGAACTTAGGTGTCGGGACATGTACATTCGTCGATTTGACTTGCAGGTTTGCCGCAAGTTTTGAATCCGAAACAGGGGGTAGATTAGAATTCATGCAGACGGTAAGAGGATAGAAAAATCCTCTGTATTCTTAAGTTAAATTATGACAATTATATGACAAAGCGGCGCCTGATGAAGTCAATTTTTCATATTTTGACCTCATTTGATGCACCTTTCCTCGATCCATTTTATTTTTTTATTAAAATACAATAATTTAAATCAATTTATATCTTCCTTATTTATGACTATTTTTAAAGCAAAAATATCTAAAAAATTACCTATATGACGCTTTTTTAAACAGCCCAATTGTCATAAAACAGAATATTGGAGATGAAATATTTCAATATCATGATCATTTTATGAATATTTGATGAAAAAACACCCTCTTTTTGTTCGAAAACACTTTTTTTTACGACTAATTTACGGTGAATGGTGGGTCGTCATAGATCATCAATTGTGCTGCTATTCTGTTACAATAGCGCCGCATTTTTAAATTCATATAAAAGATCGGGGTTTTCTATGTCTACGCTTGCCACCCTAAAAGCGCTTCTTGCTAAACGCATTCTGATTATTGATGGTGCAATGGGAACGATGATCCAGCGCCATAAATTGGAAGAAGCCGACTACCGTGGTGAGCGTTTTGCCGATTGGGCACATGACTTAAAAGGTAATAATGACCTTTTAGTTTTGACACAGCCAGAAATCATTCAAGGCATTCATGAAGCTTACCTTGATGCTGGTGCAGACATTATTGAAACCAACAGCTTTAACGGCACACGTGTTTCTATGTCTGATTACCACATGGAAGACCTTGTTCCCGAAATTAACCGTGAAGCAGCCCGTTTAGCCAAAGCAGCCTGTGAAAAATATTCAACACCTGACAAACCTCGTTTTGTAGCGGGTGTACTCGGCCCAACATCGCGTACCTGTTCAATTTCACCCAATGTAAATGATCCTGCCTTTCGTAACATTACCTTTGATGCGCTAAAAGAAAACTATATTGAGGCCACTCATGCGCTGATTGAAGGTGGTGCAGATATCATTCTGATTGAAACCGTTTTTGATACATTAAACTGTAAAGCTGCAATTTTTGCGGTGAAAGAAGTCTTTAAACAAATTGGTCATGAATTACCACTCATGATTTCAGGGACTATTACCGATGCATCGGGCCGTACATTAACAGGTCAAACTGCTGAAGCGTTCTGGAATTCTGTACGTCATGGTGATTTGCTTTCAATTGGTTTTAACTGTGCCCTTGGTGCAGATGCCATGCGCCCTCACGTTAAAACTGTGTCTGATGTTGCTGATACTTTCATTTCTGCCCATCCAAATGCTGGCTTACCAAACGCTTTTGGTGAATATGATGAAACCCCTGAGCAAACTGCTGCCTTCTTAAAAGAATTTGCAGAAAGTGGCCTCATTAACATTACAGGTGGATGCTGTGGTACCACACCAGATCATATTCGTGCTATTGCCAATGCTGTAAAAGACATTGCACCCCGTCAAATTCCTGAAACTAAGCCAGCTTGCCGCTTAAGTGGTTTAGAACCATTTAATATTTATGATGACTCATTGTTCGTTAACGTGGGTGAACGTACTAACGTTACAGGTTCAAAAAAATTCCTACGCTTAATTCGTGAAGAAAACTTTGCCGAAGCTTTAGAAGTTGCACAGCAGCAAGTAGAAGCTGGTGCCCAGATTATTGACATCAACATGGATGAAGGGATGCTCGATTCGCAAAATGCGATGGTTCATTTCCTAAACCTTGTGGCCTCTGAGCCAGATATTTCACGTGTACCTATCATGATTGACTCATCAAAATGGGAAATCATTGAAGCTGGCTTAAAATGTGTACAAGGTAAACCTGTTGTTAACTCGATTTCCTTAAAAGAAGGTTATGACGAGTTTGTCGAAAAGGCTCGCCTCTGCCGTCAATATGGTGCCGCGATTATTGTGATGGCTTTTGATGAAACTGGTCAGGCAGATACTGCTGCACGCAAGCGTGAAATCTGTAAACGTTCTTATGATGTTTTGGTTAATGATGTTGGCTTCCCTGCTGAAGATATTATTTTTGACCCAAACGTGTTTGCAGTGGCAACAGGGATTGAAGAACACAATAACTATGGCGTCGATTTTATTGAAGCCACAGGTTGGATTAAACAGAACTTACCTCACGCCATGATTTCTGGTGGTGTATCGAACGTATCGTTCTCATTCCGTGGAAATGAGCCTGTTCGTGAAGCCATTCACTCTGTGTTCTTGTACCATGCCATTAAACAAGGCATGACCATGGGGATTGTAAATGCTGGCCAAATGGCAATTTATGATGATATTCCTAAAGAACTCAAAGATGCGGTTGAAGATGTTGTTTTAAACCAGAACCAAGGTGAGTCTGGCCAAAATGCCACAGAGAAACTGCTTGAAGTCGCTGAAAAATACCGTGGTCATAGCGGTGCACAACGTGAAGCCGAAAACCTTGAATGGCGTAACGAACCTGTAGAAAAACGTCTTGAATATGCGTTAGTCAAAGGTATTACCACGTACATTGATGAAGACACAGAAGAAGCTCGCCTAAAAGCTAAACGTCCATTAGATGTGATTGAAGGCGCTTTGATGGATGGTATGAACGTGGTCGGTGACTTGTTCGGTTCAGGCAAAATGTTCTTACCACAGGTTGTGAAATCTGCACGTGTCATGAAGCAAGCTGTGGCTTGGCTCAACCCGTACATTGAAGCTGAAAAAACAGGTAGCCAATCTAAAGGTAAAGTCCTAATGGCAACTGTTAAGGGCGACGTACACGATATTGGTAAAAATATTGTGGGTGTTGTACTCGGTTGTAATGGTTACGACATTGTTGACCTCGGTGTGATGGTACCTTGCGAGAAAATCTTGCAAACTGCGATTGATGAAAAATGTGACATCATCGGGTTGTCAGGTCTTATTACTCCGTCTTTAGATGAAATGGTGTTTGTTGCTAAAGAAATGCAACGTAAAGGCTTTGACATTCCTTTATTGATCGGTGGTGCTACGACATCGAAAGCACACACAGCAGTAAAAATTGACCCTCAGTACCATAACGATGCTGTGATTTATGTTGCCGATGCCTCACGTGCTGTAGGTGTTGCAACTACCCTACTTTCAAAAGAAATGCGTGGAAAATTCATTGAAGAGCACCGTGCTGAATATGCCAAAATTCGTGAGCGCTTAGCCAACAAACAACCTAAAGCTGCCAAACTGACTTATGCAGAGTCTGTTCAAAATGGCTTTAAAATTGATGAAACCTACGTTCCTACAAAACCAAATCTTTTGGGAACTCAAGTTTTAACAAACTACCCGCTTGAAACATTGGTTGAATATTTTGACTGGACACCATTCTTCATTTCTTGGAGTTTGGCAGGTAAGTTCCCGAAAATTTTACAAGATGAAGTGGTTGGCGAAGCTGCAACAGATTTGTACAACCAAGCTCAAGCAATGTTGAAAGATATTATCGACAACAACCTTTTTGATGCACGTGCTGTATTTGGTATGTTCCCTGCGCAGCGCACTGACGCCGACACCGTCAGCGTATTTGATGAAGCTGGTCAAAATGTTACGCATACATTTGAACACTTACGTCAGCAATCAGACAAAGTCACAGGTAAACCAAACTTGTCTTTGGCAGATTACATTCGTACTGACCGTGAGCAACAGGACTACTTGGGTGGTTTCACTGTATCGATTTTTGGTGCAGACGAATTGGCAAATGAATACAAAGCTAAAGGTGATGACTACTCTGCAATTTTAGTTCAGTCGTTGGCTGACCGTTTTGCTGAAGCCTTTGCAGAACACTTGCATGAACGCATTCGTAAAGAGTTCTGGGGTTATAAAGCAGATGAAACACTTAGCAATGAAGAACTGATTAAAGAGAAATATGTCGGTATTCGCCCTGCACCGGGTTACCCAGCGTGTCCAGAGCACTCTGAAAAAGCGGTGTTGTTTGACTGGTTAGGTTCTACAGACAAAATCGGTACTAAACTGACTGAACACTTTGCAATGATGCCGCCATCTTCGGTAAGTGGTTTCTATTATTCGCACCCTCAAAGTGAATACTTTAACGTGGGCAAAATCTCTCAAGACCAACTTGACGATTATGCAAAACGTAAAGGTTGGACACTTGATGAGGCGAAACGCTGGTTAGGGCCGAATTTAGATGATTCGATTGTTTAAGTTATTAAAGGAAAATCCCCTCAATTGAGGGGATTTTTTATAGCATTTAATCTATAACTCCTGGAATATAAATTGCTCCATCTAAAATATCTTTACCTAATTTAACATTATTAAATCTAAAAGTTTTTTTATCGTTTTCCATTGACACACCTAAACAAGGTTTATAACGCCCCCCACAAACTATCTTTTCATTTTCTTTGATAGTTTCAATTGTAACATTACCATTAAATTCCTGAGTTATTTCTAGTGGATAATTTCCTGCTTTCCCTACTAAATTAATAGCATACTTTTTCTGATCATTAATCACATAAGCAAAACCATAATCCTGCCTTAATATAAGAATTTTTTCGTTATTGATTGTAAGATTAGAGGTATTTCGAGGAATATTAAATTTCAAATCCAACATTTTAGTTTTAGAATTTTCTCGATTAACTAAAATTAATTTTTCTATATTAATAGATAATATTTTACCATCCTCATTCCATGATACAAATGAAGCAGGAATTAGATCATTGAATAAAAAAAATGATTCATTGTTTTTATTATAATTATATATCTTCAGTCTTATATCTTTAAACGATTGACTTTCCTCAATTCCTTTATATATTTCAATATTAACACTATCATCACCTTTTTTAAAATCAAGTTGATCTACACTACCAATATACTCACCATTATCATCTTTATAGAAATTAATATCTGAATTCATCTCAGATAACTTATATATTTGACTATCTACTTTAAGATTACCTATCCCATCTTTTTTTGGAAATCTATCTTTTTTAAAGGCTAGCCAGTTAGAGGGTATTTTTAATTCTAAATCACCTGTAATCGTTGCAGGTATAGTTTTTTCCCATCCCGATCCTTCCAAATAGTTTTCAAATAAATTATTAAAGTTACTTTTAAATCTTACATTCAATTTCCGACTAATATTATCAAAACTATATTCTGTATTACTCGAACAATTGGCATAATCTATGCAAAATAAAAAACTAATATTTTTATCTTTATTTAACCAACCCAATGTAGAAAAACTTGCTTTTTTACTTTCACCCAAAAGCTTTAATACACCATAAATAGGAAAATCAGTTTTATCAGATTTGTTAAAATGGAGAGTTACGTCAGGGTTATTACCATCAGCACTTAAACTATACTCCTCCTCTTTTACATTCAAGTTAACTTTATCATTAAAATTTTTAGCTTCTACTCTAAGTATATTTTTTTCATATTGATTTTCTTCTCTTTGGGAATCCTCCCCACAACCAATTAAAAAAATGGTACTTAACAAACCTATTTTGATTAGCTTATAACTCATAGAATCCTCATATTATTTTTTGTTTTTCAAAGTTGAAGAGATATTATCTTTACTTATAAAAGCTATCACTTGTAAATTCAATTAAAAATTATAAAAAATAATCAGCCTTTCCAACTTACCTATACTTTGAGTTCTGACTGCTCTTATATGACACTTAAGATTGCAACACAGACTGGTATTATTTTAAAAAGTGATTTCTTAAATGATTTGAATTTCCTTAACTCTTAAGTGATGCATCATCTCTCGAATAAATGCAACGTAGGTAAAAAACATAAAGCTGATTTTGGGACACTTGGCTTGTGTAGTAGCTCAAACGCTCAATAAAATCATTTAACCTAACAATTTTAGATTAAACAATCCGTAAATAAAAAAATCCCCCAACCTTTAAGATTAAGGGATTTCTTTTCGGTACTATCTGTATCAAACACACATTACTTTTATTTCAAATGTGACTTAATCTTCTCTTTAACTGCTTCAGTTGAAATACCATATCGATCATGCAAAGTTGGTAATGCCCCTGCATCTAAAAATGCATCTGGCAAACCAATCATATCAAAACGAGGGTGTTGCCCATTTCTTAAAAGCAATGACCCAACTGCTTCCCCTAATCCACCAATCACAGAATGGTTTTCGGCAGTTAAAACAGGTCGTCCGCCTTTTGCGACTTCATCCAAAATAGTTTGTTCATCTAAAGGTTTAATTGTAGGTACATGCAGCACCGAAACCTCAATACCCTCTTTTTCAAGCTCTTCGGCTGCCTCAAGCGCACGCATGGTCAATAAACCCGTCGAAATAATGAGTAAATCTTTACCCGGTTTAATCACCTGCGCCTTACCCAATTTGAACTGGTAATTGTATTTATCGAGCACTAATGGAACCTGACCACGCAATAAACGCATATATACAGGACCGTTATGTGCGGCAATCTGAGGAATCGCCTGTTCGATTTCCAAGGCATCACATGGGTCAATTATCATGAGATTCGGCATTGCACGGAAAATCGCAATATCATCTGTTGCCTGATGACTTGGACCGTAGCCTGTGGTTAACCCCGGAAGTGCCGCCACAATTTTGACATTCAGATTATCTTCCGCAATCGCCATACAAATAAAGTCATAGGCACGGCGTGATGCAAACACAGCATAGGTGGTCGCAAAGGGAACAAATCCTTCACGAGCGAGTCCTGCTGCTGCGCTCATCAAAAGTTGTTCTGCCATGCCCATTTGGAAAAACTTGTCTGGGTTTTCTTTAGCAAAAATATGCAGGTCTGTATATTTTGATAAATCGGCTGACAACCCCACAATATCATCACGCTCTTTTGCCAAGGCATTCAGTGCATGTCCAAATGGTGCTGGTTTGGTCGGTTGCCCCTCGGCAGCAATAGAAGCAATCATTGCCGAAGTGGTTAGTTTTTTCTTAGGAGGATTGGCTAACTGGCTCATGGTATATTCCTTACTGTCCGTAGTGGGTCAAAATGTTTAAAGCATCATCCCATTCATGTTCATCAACACGAATGAAGTGTGTTTTTTCGCGGCTTTCCAAGAACGACACGCCTTTGCCCATTTTGGTGTCACAAATAATGACTCGTGGGCATGCTCCCTCATGGTTTCGTGCTTGGTCGAATGCCTCAAGTAAAGCTTCCATATTGTTGCCATCGACACGCTGGGTGTACCAACCGAATGACTGCCAACGGTCTACAATGGGTTCAAAAGCCAAAATTTCGCTTGAATGCCCATCTGCCTGTTGGTTATTTACATCAATAATGGCAATCAGGTTATCTAGTTTCCAATGAGAGGCAGACATCACCGCTTCCCATGTTGAGCCTTCATTTAACTCACCATCAGACAGCAAGTTATAAACAAAAGCATCCGACTTTTTCTGTTTCAGTCCTAAACATGCGCCTACTGCAATCCCCAAACCATGACCTAATGAGCCTCCTGTAATTTCCATACCTGGGGTGTAAGAAGCCATGCCCGACATCGGTAAACGACTATCATCTGCCCCATAGGTTTCAAGTTCTTCAAGCGGAATAATGTTGGCTTCAATTAACGCTGCATAAAGTGCAATTGCATAGTGTCCAATAGAGAGATAAAAACGATCACGGCCTTCCCACTCTGGGTTTTCTGGCTGATATTTCATGGCATGAAAATAAGATACTGCGAGTAGATCTGCGGCACCTAATGCTTGTCCAACATAGCCTTGGCCCTGTACCTGCCCCATACGTAAAGCATGTTGGCGAATGTGATAGGCACGTTGTTGCAACTCGGCAATTTGGCCTGATTTATCAACATTTAACATTGTCATTTACTATTCCTTATTAACGATTGACCAGTTTTGCCGGAACGCGCAGAACCAAACTGGCACCGAAAATTAATACTGCTGTGATTAAGAACATGCCGATTGCATTTGAGCCTGTGTTGGTGGTGACCCAACCGATTAAATAAGGTGAGCAGAATCCAGCAAGGTTAGCAAAGCTATTGACTGCTGCAATACCTGCTGCTGCCGAAACACCACCCAAAAAGTTGGTTGGTAACATCCAGAATAAAGAAGATGCAGTGAGCACACCTGAGGCTGCAATGCAGAGGAAAATTAAAGAAAGTGTCAGATTTGAAGCGAGCAAAGTCGCAAGTGTAAGTGCGATCGCACCCGCACACATTGGGATAATTAAGTGCCAACGGCGTTCTTGGAAATGGTCACCACTGCGCCCTGCCAAAAGCATAACTACAATGGCGCACATATAAGGAAGGCTCGTAAGTAGCCCAATATGCCAGTTATCACTGATGCCTGAGTTACGAATGAGAGTAGGTAGCCAAAAGGTAATGGCGTATTGACCCATCACCACACAGAAGTAAATGCCTGCAAGTAACCATAAACGTTTATCCGCGACAAACTCTTTAATGCTACCGTGACCTTCTTTGTGTTGGTTATCTTGAGCAAGCTCTTGCTTCACCAAGTTTTTCTCGTCTTGAGTTAGCCAGTTCGCGTCTTGAACGGAATCTTTTAAAACAGCGAGTACGAGCAAACCGACGACAACCGTAGGAATCGCTTCAATTAAAAACATCCACTGCCAGCCAAACCAGCCATGCACACCGCTCATTCGGTCCATGATTAGACCCGAAAGTGGCCCACCAATCATTCCCGAGATTGGAATCGCGATAAACCAAAGTACGGTCATGCGTGCACGGCGGTAAGACGGAAACCAGTAAGTGAGGTAAAGCAATAAGCCTGGGGCCAAACCCGCTTCGGCAACACCGAGTAAAAAACGTAAGGTGTAAAATTGCCATTCGGTTTGAACAAAGGCAAAACAGCCTGACAAAATGCCCCATGTAATCATGATGCGGGCAATCCAGCGTCTTGCTCCTACTTTGTGGAGTACGATGTTACTTGGCACTTCACATAGGAAATAACCAATAAAGAAAATCCCTGCGCCTAGCCCATATACAGCTTCACTAAACTGTAAATCGCTCATCATCTGGAGCTTGGCAAAACCAACATTTACTCGATCTAAATAGGCACAAAAATAACAAAGCATTAAAAATGGCATGAGCCGAAATGCAATTTTTCGATACGCCGATTTACGAACTGCCGTATCTACTTCAGATGAAAATACTGTATCCATCATGCGAATCCCTTTACATTTGGCCACAGTATCCTCTTGTGACCATCATTCTATTTTTAGTTTTTAAATGGCAAGCTTTAGTGAATCAGCATGCCACCATTTACATCGAGTGTTACACCAGTTAAGTAAGCTGACAGATCACTTGCTAAAAATAATGCTGCATTTGCAACATCTTGTGCTTTACCTAAACGGCCAAGTGGAATACCTGCAAGAATGTCATGACGACGGTCATCATTCATTAAACCACCCGTAATATCAGTCTGGATTAGACCCGGAGTAAGAGAATTTACACGGATCTGGTCAGTGCCAAACTCACGAGCCATCGCTTTTGCCAAACCTAAAACCCCAGCTTTTGCAGCGCTATAATGCGGCCCGCCAAAAATACCACCACCGCGTTGTGCTGAAACAGAAGATAGACACACAATACTTCCACCACCATTTGCTTTCATGGATGGAATAACGGCTTGCGACATAATGAGTGTTCCGCGCAGGCTGACATCTAAAACACAGTCATAATCATTGCGTTGAATATCAAGTGTTTTTACAGGCTGGGTAATGCCTGCATTATTAATTAAAATGTCGATTTTTCTATAGTGTTGTATAGCTTGTTCAACAGCTGCTTTGACCTGCTCTTCATTTGCAACGTTTGCAGCAAGACCTAAATGCCCTTCGCCAAGTGCTTTTGCAGCGTTTTGGCTTTGAGCAAGATCTAAATCAACAATAATGACTTTGGCACCTTGTTGGGCAAAGATTTCTGCGGTTGCTCGCCCAATTCCACGTTCTGATGCTGCACCGGTAATTAATGCCACTTTTCCTTGTAGTAACATGTTGAATCCTCTTTTACACTTTATTTCCTGAGTTCTGACTTAGAATCCCTTTTTTCACAAAGCCCAGCAATCATGTCGAATTCAACAAGGCATGAAAAAAATTCATGCCTATGCTATTTTCAAATAAGTTTTAGGGATAAAAACGGATCATTTCATGGATAGTAGTGAAAAAATTCATGCCTATGCTATTTTCAAATAAGTTTTAGGGATAAAAACGGATCATTTCATGGATAGTAGTGAAAACAATTTCAACCAGATGCCCTCAATTAAAACATTACAGGCTTTTGAACAAACTGCCCGTTTTGGCAATGTTGCCAAAGCAGCAGAGAATTTAAATCTCACGCCTTCAGCAGTCAGTCACCAAATTGCCAAACTCGAAGAAATGATTGGGCAAAGTTTATTTATTCGTGGTGCCCGTGGTGTGACGCTTACTCCTTTAGGTGAACGCTATTTTCAGGATGTCACGACCATTTTGCATAACCTGATGTTAGCCACTGAAAAAGCTGCCGATAAAAGCCCTAAAGACAGTTTATATATTCATTCATCCCCAAGTTTTGGTTTGCTTTGGCTACTGCCACGCCTCGAATCATTTAAAGAAAAGTTCCCAATGATTCAGGTCAACCTGTCGTGTTCATATGAAAATTTGCACTTTACTCGCGATAAGATCGACATAGATATTCGACATGGTTTGCCCAACTGGACAGGGGTAGAAATCAGAACCATTCGTAATGAAAAGCTAGAAGTGCTTGCATCGCCTAAGTTGCTTGAGCGTAGCCCAGTGCATAAGCCCCAAGATTTATTAAAAAAAGAACTGATTTTATCGCGCTCAACCTTAGTCACTTGGCCCCAGTGGTTTGCGCATCAGGGCTTAAGCATTCCTGAGTTTCCCTATACTTTGAGTTTTGACCGCTCTTACATGTCACTTGAAGCAGCCACACACGGACTAGGTCTTGTTTTAGAAAGTAATTTACTCACTCAAAATTATTTGGAATCTGGAAAGTTAGTTAGAGTTTTTGCAGATGAGCTATCGATTCCTATCTCTGCTCATCATTTGGTTTACCCGCGAACCCATCAGTTTATTCCTAAAATTGAGCTGTTTTTAAACTGGATTCATGATGAGTTGGCAGATTGAGAAAGTGATTATTAAATGATTTGAATTTGCTCAACTCTTAAGTGATGCATCATCTCTCGAACAAATACAAAGTAGGTAAAAATATAAAGCTGATCTGGGGCTACTTGGCTTGTGTAGTGACTCAAACGCTCAATAAAATCATTAAATCCATGTTCAAGCTCAATACGGCTGATTTGCTTTTGAGCACTAAAAAATAAATCACTAAGTTGTATCATTGCTGTATCAGCAGTAACAGCTACACCACCTATATTTAGATTTCTTAGTGGCTGAGACTCTATGATTTCTTCAATAAAATAAATCATTTTTTCAATAGCAAGTTCATCAATCACACTACGGCTAATGCTTTTTGAATTAATAAAACTCAAGCCTTGTTCAAGTTGAATATGTTGGTTGTCTATGTCAAATGATAGGCCATTAAGACCGAGTGAAAATTTTAAAGCCGAGTCAGAATGAATCATAAAAATAGCTTACTGTTGAATTTTGATAATAAAGTTAATTTGTTTATAACCTTAAATAGTGTCAGTTTGTTCAATACCTAAAATGAACTGAGTTAATAATCATTAACACCATATAATAAAAAACTCATTAAAAAGATGAAAAATCAATCTTATATTCATCAATATCCTACCATTACAAAATAGAGTATAAACATGAAAAAATTAGTAATTTTAAGTTTTACGATCTATAGCTTTGCACAAATTGCGAATGCAGCTACATTAAACGTAAAACCATATGGCACGACTCAAGATGGTCAAAAAGTTGATCTATACACCATGAGCAATAACAAAGGAGTCTCTGTATCTTTTATTAGTTTTGGTGGCGTAATTACACAGATTTTGACTCCCGATGCACAAGGTAAACAAAATAATATTGTTTTGGGCTTCGATGATCTAAAAGGCTATGAAGTAACTGATACCAAGGAAGGCATTCATTTTGGCGGATTAATTGGTCGTTATGCGAACCGTATTGGCAATGCTAAATTCAGCTTAGAAGGGAAAACTTATAACCTCGAAAAAAATAATGGACCGAATTCATTACATAGCGGTAATCCGGGTTTTGATAAACGTGTTTGGCAAGTTAAGCCCCTCGTTTCTAAAGGTGAAACCGTCAAAGCTTCTCTTAAGTTAACCAGTCCAAATGGTGATCAAGGTTTTCCCGGAAAGTTAGATGTGGAGGTGATCTACAGTCTTTCAGATCAAAATGAATTCCAGATTGAATATAAGGCCAAAACTGATCAACCGACCGTCGCCAATCTCACCAACCATATTTATTTCAACTTGTCAGGTGCTGGAAATAACCCTTATGGTGTACTAGATCATGTGGTACAACTCAATGCAGACCGTGTATTGGTAACCGATCAAAATTCTTTACCAACAGGTGAAATTGCTTCAGTTGCAGGTACGCCTTTTGATTTTCGGACTCCTAAAGCAATTGTAAAAGATATTCGAGCGAATCATCAGCAATTGGCGTATGGATATGGCTATGACCAAACTTGGGTGATTAATCAGAAGTCTCAAGGGAAATTAAATCTTGCTGCTAGTGTTGTTGACCCAAAATCTAAACGGACTATGCAAGTCCTAACCACTGAACCAAGCGTTCAAATGTATACGGCGAATCATTTATTAGGAAATGTTGCAGGTGCAAACGGTGTACTTTATCGACAAGCAGATGCTCTAGCATTAGAGACACAGCATTTTCCAGACAGCCCCAATCAACCGACTTTCCCATCTACACGTTTGAACCCAAATCAAACGTATAACAGTGTCACCGTATTTAAATTTGGTATTCAAAAATAGTCTTTTTAATTAGAACTATATTTAATTTATCTAAAAAAGACTCTCAGTTTAATATGACTGAGAGTCTTTTCATTTATTTAACTTTTGTATTTGGTAAAAATGCGGTTGCGAAACCTAATAATGGTAACAATGAACACAATCCAAATACCCATTCAATGCCGTTAACATCGGCCAAATGCCCTAAGCCTGCTGCGGCAATACCACTTACCCCAAACATAAGACCAAACATTAAACCAGCAATCATCCCCACACGGCCCGGAACAGCTTCTTGTGCGTAAACCACCATTGCAGCAAAGGCAGACGACAACACCAAACCAGTAATAATCGATAAGACTGTTGTCCAAAACAAGTTTGCATACGGCATCATTAATGCAAATGGAGCCATACCCACAAATGAAACCCAGATAACAGCTTTACGACCAATCTTGTCACCAATTGGGCCACCTGCAAATGTGCCTAAAGCAACAGCTGCCAAAAACGCAAACAAATGCAATTGAGCGGTCTGGATACTGATATGGAACTTTTGAATTAAGTAAAAAGTAAAGTAGTTGCTAATGCTGGCAATGTAGGTAAATTTAGCGAACATCAACACACTAATGGTGCTCAAGGCAATAATGAGCTTACGACCATGTAATTTACTCTGTGCTTGGTTTGCACGTGTAACTACCTGATTTTTTGCATGAACAATCGTCCAACGGCTTACACCAAATAAAACCCAAATGGCTAAAAGTGCAAATATAACTAAACCCGCAACTGCATGCTGTCCAAACGGTACAATCAGTAAAGCTGCTAACAATGGACCAATGGCAGTACCTGTGTTTCCACCCACCTGAAAAGTCGATTGAGCCGTACCAAAACGTCCACCCGATGCCATTCGAGCCACCCGTGAAGCTTCAGGGTGAAAAGTTGCAGAGCCTACCCCAATAAGCGCAGATGCACATAACAACACAGTAAAGCTTGGTGAAAATGCCAACAAGATAATGCCTGAAAATGTGACGACCATTCCGAGTGGTAACAGATACGGTTTTGGATGTTTATCAGTATAAAGTCCAATCCAAGGCTGTAGCAGCGAACCTGTAATTTGATATACAAACGAAATCAGGCCAACTTGGGCAAAACTCAGCGAGAAGTTTGCTTTGAGCATTGGATAGATAGCTGGTAACACGGCCTGAATTAAATCATTCAGTAAATGTGCAACCGCCACGGCGCCTACAATTTTAATAATCATTCCTTGAGGCTGATCATTTGCAACGGTATTGGCAATACCATCTTTCAATTGTATTGAAGACGTCATACCTGAAAAACTCCAATATTTTAAGTAAGGTGCTTATTGTAAATTGTCGCTTACAAAGTTATCTTCCAATAATCATCGTATAAGTGACAATTTTTAGGATAGATTATGTCCGATTCTCTTATTCAGTCTGATTTGTCTGAACTTGTGATTGGGCTATCTTCTGAGCATGCCTACCGAGAAATCACACCGACTCATACACATACCCGCGCTCAGTTTTTGTATGCATCAACAGGAAACATTCAGGTGTTTACACCAAATAATGTCTGGATTGTGCCGCCCATGTGTGCGTTATGGATTCCTGCGCATGTCGAACATAGTGTCATTTCACTGAGTCACGTTAAGTTAAATACGGCGTTAGTTGAAGTAAATGCAGCTGCTTTAATGGGGCAACATTGCTTTATTATTCGGGTGAGCAACCTGTTGCATGAGCTTTTGATTCGTTTAAACGAAATTGAACAAGAGGAGGCTCCAAATATTGTCACCTCTCAAGAGCTTTCTCGTTCTTTACAAATTTTGATTTTTGAAGAAATTCATCGGGCCAATTTGCTGCCTATCCAGATTCCATGGCCAAAAGACAAACGATTATTAAAAATTTGCCAAGCGTTATTACACGCGCCTAATCACTCAAAAGATTTAACAGATTGGGCTGATGATATTGGTGCGAGTTCGAGAACCTTAATGCGTATGTTCCAAAAAGAAACTGGGTTGTCTTATCGGGCATGGGTCCAGCAAATGCATATCGCACTTGCCTTGAGTAAAATTGCGAATGGTGAATCTATTGCTCAAATTTCCGAGTCACTGGGGTATACCAACCCCAGTGCATTCAGTGCGATGTTTAAACGACATCTCGGAAAAACACCTCAGCAATTTAGAAGTGCCGCGATGTCGTTATAAGTCTT
Organism: Acinetobacter sp. V102_4; assembly: GCF_031799005.1. Lineage (NCBI taxonomy): Bacteria > Pseudomonadati > Pseudomonadota > Gammaproteobacteria > Moraxellales > Moraxellaceae > Acinetobacter > Acinetobacter sp. V102_4. The sequence goes on from NZ_JAVQNR010000053.1 coordinate 172,062, forward strand.
TTTTTTTGCAGGTAGGTCATGCTTTTCGAGCAAATCATCGAAATCATGATAGACATGGAGTTCTCGATCTTTACCGGTTCTGGCATGATCTAATCGCTGTTCAGGATCAACCAAAACGAGTGTATGACCATCATCAATCAGACGATCTACACCTTCTAAGAACATACGTTTACCCACATCATGGATAAGCGAAATCTGGGTCAAATCAATCACGATTGTGCTTTGATCAGTTGTCTCGTCTTGTAAAATGCGCAACAACATTTCAGCTTCAGTAAATTTCAATACGCCGCGAAGCACATATACACTTAATGACGCATCTTTTCCTGTACGGTAATGGCTTTGTACAATGGTTTGTGCAGAAGGTGTACCTTCCATGAGATGTAATCCCATGTCACGAGATAATCGTTCTAAAATATCGATACCTCGAATACTATGACCATGCTCATCTAGTCGAGGCGAAAAAGCAGCAATACTGACCTGACCCGGCAGCACACCCAAAATACCGCCAGCTACACCACTTTTAGCAGGAATACCTACAGTTGAAAGCCAGTCACCCGCGGCATCATACATACCACAGCTCATCATGACACTGAGTACTTGTCTCACTACAGATCGGTTCAACAGACGCTTTCCAGTTTTAGGGTCAACTCCACCATTGGCAAGCACACTGCCCATACGTACCAGATCTTTAACTGTAACCATGATTGCACATTGACGAATGTAACCATTCACAATATCAACTGGATCAGTTTCTAAAATTCCGACAGTTCTCAACATATAACCGATCGAAAGATTACGATAGGCTGTTTTGACTTCCGAATCGTAAACAGACTCATCAAAACTTAATTCGCGACCAGCAAGCTCGCTCATAAAACGGCGTAGAATTTCTGCACTATGTAGACCATGTTTGACCTGAATCAATGAATGTACAGTAATTGCACCAGAGTTGATCATTGGGTTTTTCGGACGGCCATCTTTACCCAATGAAATTTCATTGAAAGCTTCCCCTGAAGGCTCCACCCCGACTTTAGCGAGTACCGCATCAATGCCAAGCTGTTGTAAAACATAAGCATATACAAACGGTTTAGAAATTGACTGTATGGTGAATTCAGTATCATCATCGCCGATCGAATAAATTTCACCATCTACCGTAGACATTGCCAAAGCCAATCGGTCTGGATTTGCATTTGCCAACTCTGGAATATAGTCAGCTAGATGCCCGCTATTATCTACCTCACAGGCTTCTATCACATTTGCCAAATAATCTGGGAGAGGGGTTTTCATGGTCCGTAACCTTAAATGAGGAGATTTGCGCTTTAGAGCAATTTTTCAGCACAACCTGCTGATAATATTAAAATTATACTTTTTAAATGAATTAAAAATCACGATATAAGTATTGTAATTCCGTTGACTTCTTTATTTCAAGCTCATTATACGTTTTTCAAAACTTTAAACAGAAGATTAGATTATTCTTTCTACAAATAACACTCCATTTAAATGATCGACTTCATGTTGAACAATACGAGCAGGAAAACCGTGAAAAACCGTTTCAACGACTTCACCCTGAAGTGTTGTATATTTAACCTTTACCATTTCTGCACGTTCGACTTGTCCACGTTCATCTGGCACGCTTAAGCAGCCTTCTTCACCTAAGAGGGTTTCACTCGAAAACTCTAAAATTTCAGGATTCACCATCACGACTGCATCCATTTCAGGTGCGTCAGGATAGCGAGGGTTTGGTCGAGACGCCACAATAATGACTCGTTTAGAGATATAGACTTGAGGTGCAGCAATTCCTACACCATTACGTTCAAGCATAGTGGCATGCATGGCGGCTGCAAGCCCATAAAGCCAATCACTGTTCAGCTCACTAGATGAGACAGGTGCAGCAATCAGTTTTAAAATTTCTTCACCGCGCTTAGCTACAGGTAAAACTACACTCATCCCTTGAATCTCTCATTAAACTAGCTATGACAAGTTTTATTGTGTCGCTGAACGGCTCAAAAGAAAAGCCATTCCTACATCTGTTTTTGTTTAATCTAAAGCGTTTTTAGTTTTAAACCGTTTTGTCTTTTCTTGGTTAACCCAATCTACACTCATCTATAGCACAAATTTCCTCCATTTACTTTTAATTCACTTTTCCATTAATATCCAAGCTTCGATTACAACAATTAAGTAAAAAATGGATCAAGAATTAACGTTGCAGGATGCGAACTATCTGAATAAAGAAGATAAACGAACCCTCGCCCTTTCTTCACTCGGTGGCGCTTTAGAGTTTTACGATTTTGTGATTTATGTGTTCTACGCCAAAATCATTTCCGACCTCTTTTTCCCAAGTACGCTTAGTCCTTTTTGGGCCATGCTCAATACTTACGGTATTTTTGCAGCAGGTTACTTTTTTAGGCCGTTAGGTGGGGTTGTAATGGCCCATTTTGGCGATCTAGTCGGGCGAAAAAAACTATTTTCGCTTTCTATTTTACTGATGGCTCTGCCTACTCTGTTTATCGGGATATTGCCCACTTTTGAAAATATTGGTTATTTGGCACCGCTACTTTTATTGCTCATGCGTGTGGTGCAAGGTATTGCAATTGGGGGTGAAATTCCCGCCGCGTGGACATTTGTTTCTGAACACGTTCCCGAAAGAAAAATTGGAATGGCCAATGGTTTATTAACTGCCGGACTGTCTTTAGGAATTTTACTAGGCGCGCTGATGTCTTTATGGATTTCGCTGAATTTTAGTGAAGGACAAATCCATGACTGGGCATGGCGTATTCCTTTCATTGCAGGTGGTATTTTTGGTCTAGTCGCACTTTATTTACGGACTTATTTAAAAGAAACACCTGTGTTTAAGGCAATGCAGGCACGTAAAGAAATCTCAAAAGAAATGCCGGTTAAACAAGTGTTAAAAACACATAAAACAGCCGTTGTTATTGGGATGTTATTTACGTGGTTTTTAACAGGCTGTGTGGTGGTGGTGATTTTAGCCATGCCAAATTTATTGATTGGTTCATTTGGTTTTGAGCGTGCCCAGACTTTTGAAATGCAAAGTGCAGCCATTGTCATGCAAATGGTGGGTTGTATTTTGGCAGGCTATTTTGCTGACCGTTTTGGCTGTGGCAAAGTCATGATGGTCGGTGCGCTTGCCGTAGCACTCACAGCAGCAGTTTTTTATAACAGTTTGGGCCATGTTGCACATTCAACTATTTTTGGCTTATATATGTTGCTAGGTCTTTGCTCAGGCACTGTTGGCATGGTGTCGAGCAGCATGGTCAAAATGTTCCCTGCACCTGTTCGCTTCTCGGGCATTTCATTTTCATATAATTTGTCATATGCAATTGTTGGTGGTATGACACTGCCTTTAGTCCATTGGCTTAGTCAATATAGTGATATTGGTGCGATGTATTATATTTTTGCGCTGACCATTTTGGCCTTTGTGACTGCATTTGTATTTTGGAATAAGTTTGAAAAGTCCAGATATTAAAAGAGCTTATCTATTAAATAAAAAACCACGCCAGTTGCGTGGTTTTTTATTACGGGTCACTTTATTTAGAAAGTAAAACCGATATTAAAGTTAATACGATATAGCCATTTGTCGCTGTTTGGCGAAGTAGCCGAGGTATAACCCGTTGAGTTGGTCGCCCCACCAATAATATTTGAGTTTTTCCCCCACGTATAATCTGCCCAAACCATAAATGGCGAAGCAATAAACATCATACCTGTAGTGTTCATTTGCGAATCTGACCAATCATCACGTTTTTTATCGAGATAGCTATAGTCATTATAAAACTTAATGGCTTTTAGCTTGCCCATATTCGTGACAGGTAAGGTATAGGCAAGGTTTAAACTGGCAATCGTTCCTTCCGAAGCAATGAAATAGGCAGGTGTAAAACCGTTATTCCCCATTAAGGTCATGTCACTATTTACACCGTCCGGATTTTTAGCATCGTATTGATAATGAATAACTGAACTTTGTAAGTTAAAGCGCTTGTAGTTGTTGTCGGTATGCAAACCAACCGCATAATACTTGCCATCTTTATCGGTGACTTTGTTATGTAACTGGGCAATCGCACCAGACACACCAACCTCTTGTTTACCAAAATCAGTTTCTAACTTACGCACAATGCGGGTATTAAACTGATGGCGCTTTTCATTCTGGTAGGCCTTTTGAGATGGAAACGCATTTCCTGCTAAGTCATCATAAGTTGCACTTTCAGGCGAATAACGCAAATTGGTCTCTAGCATTTGCGGGTAATAACCGAGTTTTACATCCCAATCTTTGTCGTGATAATTCCAGTTAAGTCCCGGTGCAATATTGTTGCCATAACCTAAAAAGAATGGAATGTGATAGGTCCAGCCATTTTGCGGATATGGATAAATGGTAAATGGTTTATAGACCAAACCTGCTTCAATACTGTTATTGGCATCTAGGTTATAGCCGACATATGCTTTTTCAATCGAGGTTTTCTGTTGGTCTTGGAACAGATAGCTCGCATTGATATATGCATCATCAAACTTACCTTTTAGGTCTACCCTGAAAATATCAAAATAGAGCTTACCAAAACCACGGTTTGGCCCTTCCCAATCTTCATAGCGCTGATTTAACCGAACCACCCCACCTAACTTTAATGAGTCGGTACCATCATCACTTTTCCATTCAAGTAATGAGTCTTTTGCAAACGCACTTGCACTCATCCCCATAGCGAGTGGTGCAATGAATGCCATGATCAATGAAGTCTTTTTCATCTCTACATCCTTGATTGAGTTCCAGCATCCTGCTGGAACTTTATTTGTTTTACCTGTAAAACTTCGTTTTTATTGTTTTTTAGATAAAAAAATATATCTAAAAAAAGGATGGCTTAGCAGCTCCCATCGCATATGTACTAAACCATCCAAACTGGTTAATACAGTTTCTTTTGCGGTGGACCCGCAAAGTTTAATGGTCCAATCGAGTTCATATCGAGCTCAATTACCGTTGGTCCTTCAAATGCAACCGCCTCTTGAATGACAGTTTTAAACTCATCTGCACTACCGACTTTCCAGCTCTTCACACCCATTGATTCGCCAAGTAGTTTGTAGTCTGGTGTATGCAATTCATTGAAATACTGACGACCACCAAAGTAATTGTTTTGAATGCCACGCATTACTCCATAGCCACCATCATTCATAATCATTAAGACCATGTTGGTGTTTTCTTGCACCATGGTTGCAATTTCGCCAATGCCAAGCATTAAGCCGCCATCGCCGACCAAACCAATCACTTTTTTGTCAGGGTTAGCAACCGAAGCACCAATTGCAGTTGCAAGACCTAAACCAATTGCACCCGCGAGTGAGTGAATGTTTTGGTTTGGTGCTTGTACAGGGAATAAACGGCTGCCCCATGTACTACCTGACATGGTGATGTCACGTACAAAAATACCGTCTTGAGGTAAAGCTGCACGCAAGTGATCACAAATTAAAGCGTATTGATCGATTTGCTTACGCAGTGCATCAATTGCAGCTTGTTTTGCAGCAACTACAGCCGCATCGTAATCGGCATCAACTTTTGAAGTACCTTGAAGCTGTTCCAACACACGTGTTAAGACATCTTTGGCATCGCCACAAATGAAGTTGCGAATTTTGTAATTACGTTGCTGAGCCACTGGGTTAGCATCAACCTGAATAATGTTTTCAGGGAACTCAACCGAATAAGTTTTGGTTTCATTACTACGTAAACGAGAACCCAATACAACCATTAAGTCAGCATCTTTTAATAACTGCTCAACCGCTGCCGAGTTGTGGAATGCACCTAAACTACGTGGATGATCATCTGCCAATACGCCACGACCGTGTGTAGATGACACAACCGGAATACCTAAATCTGCAATTGCTTTAACTTCAGCAACACTATTTAAAGTTCCACCGCCAATCCAGAAAATTGGGCGTTTTGCTTTTTTGATTTCACTCACAAGAAGATCAATTTCAGCTTGATCCGCTTGTGGTAGTTGCAATGCTTTGACTGGCCCAAGATTAAGTGGCAAATCAATTTCTGCCGCTTGTACATCAATTGGCAATTCAACACTTACCGGCCCCATTGGAACAGTGGTTGCCACACGGATGGCTTCACGGATTACACCCACTGCATTGTCTGGACTTGTAATACGAAATGCCGCTTTGCTTGATGCGCGTAAAAACGTAAGTTGGTCTTTGGTTTCGTGAATGAAACTTGCATCACGGTCAAGATATTCGCGTTCAACCTGACCTGTTAAATGCAATACAGGACTACCCGCATTCATCGCTTCAATCAGTGAACCAACCGCATTACCAGCGCCAGCACCAGTACTGGTCAGTGCTACACCCAAGCCTTTAAAGCGTGAGTGTGCATCTGCCATAGTTACCGCACCCGCTTCACCACGAGCAGCAACAAAACGCATTTTTTCACGGCGTCCTACTGCGTCGGCAATAGGTAAATTGTGAATGGAAATAACACCATAAATACTATCAACTTGGTGCGCTTCTAAAACTCTTGCGATTGCTTCGCCTACATTTACACGTTCAGTCATGTCTGTTCCTCAAAATTTGTTTTCAGTCCTTGAATCTATTAATCGCACCAAGGGTTAGGCTGTTCATTCAGCCCCATATAAATACTCTTTTGCTGCATGTACGATAAAATGCCCAAACGGCCTTTTTCGCGCCCGATACCACTGTCTTTAAAGCCACCAAACGGCGCACTAATCGAGAACTTTTTGTAGGTATTAATCCACACTGTTCCCACTTCTAACACACGGGCAATACGCCAAGCTTTACGGTAGCTTTCAGTCCAAATGCCAGCTGCAAGACCAAAACAACTGTCATTGGCTTGAGCAATTAAATCTTGCTCGTTGTCATATTTCATGACGACTAAAACAGGGCCAAAAATTTCTTCCTGACAGGTTTGGGCACTATTACTTAAACCCGTAATAATAGTGGGTAAGTAATAACTTCCTTTGGCATAGTCACCAGTGGTTAATGCTTCGCCACCAACCAAAACCTGACCACCTTCGCTTTTGGCAAGTTGCACATAGCGGTCAACCGACTGCAAATGTTTTTCATTTACGAGTGGCCCTAAATGCACACCAGCTTGTTCTGGATGGCCCACACGTAAGCCTTTGGTTATTTCAACCAAACGCGTTAAAAACTGATCGTAAAGACTGCTATGAATAAACAAGCGAGAGCCTGCGATACACGCTTGGCCTGCCGAACTAAAAATACCGTACGCTACACCTTTGGCAGCAAGTTCTACATCAGCATCTGGCAGAACGATTGTTGGTGACTTGCCACCTAGCTCAAGCGAAGTGGTAATGAGTTTTTCCGCTGCAATATGCGCCAAATGACGGCCCGTGGTCGTTCCCCCTGTAAAAGAGATTTTACGAACCAACGGATGTTGAGCAATTGCATCGCCAATTACCGAACCACGACCAACTAACACACTGAGTAAGCCTTTTGGTAAACCTGCCTCTTCAAAAATTTTGGCAAGTTCTAAAGCAATCAGTGAGGTTGCTTCTGCTGGTTTTAACACCACTGCATTTCCTGCTGCCAAAGCTGGGGCAAGCTTTTGAACTTCACTCGCAATTGGAGAGTTCCAAGGTGTAATTGCTGCCACAACGCCTACAGGTTCATGCACGCTCATGGTCATAAAGTCTGGAGCACGTTGAGTGGTTAGCTCATCATTCAGCGTTTCACATGCCGCTGCAACATAACGTGCAGTCGCCGCAGCGCTCATCACTAAACCACGAGTCTCAGTTAAAGGTTTACCGTTATCGCGTGTTTGTAATTTTGCTAATTCATCTGCACGCGCTTCAATAATGTCTGCAACTTTGTAAAGAATACGTGCGCGCTCATGCGGCAAGCTGTTTCTCCAGTTGGGTTGACGCCAAGCTTGATCAGCCTTTTCAATCGCTTCATTCACATCTTCAAGCGTTGCAGTCGAAATTTCTGCATTGACAGACTGATCTGCCGGAAACAGGCTTTGGATGACCGCACCGCGGCCCAAACGCCATTCACCTGCAATATAAATTTCCTTTGCCATGATCAAATCCTTCTTAAATCTGTATTGCTTCTACACTGTTGCGACAAGCACGAATCACACTAAGCGCAGCCAAAGTTGATGTTTTCGGGTTACTTGCTAACGGCACGCCAACCAGTTCAATGGTCATTTGCCCAAAGCCACCTTCTGCCACGATGGTGTGCTTGTTTTTGTTGATGGTTGGATCAACGGTTAACTCGACCATGGTTTCATCCATTCCAAGCCCAGCAAGTGCAATCGTTGCAGCAACGTTGGCATTTGCCGGAAATTTCATCGCAGCTTCACGAGCAGTTCCTGTAAAAAAGACCGTAGCTTCAGACACATGATCTAGATCGACCAATTGTTCTGCATAACTGCCCTTCCAGCTTTTTGGACTTTTACAGCCTTTGTAAGTGACTTTTTGCAAGCCACCTTCTTTGGCTGCTGAAATACCGTCAATGCCAGCAATGGCACCTGCGAGTAAATGCAGATGGGCATTATTTTCTTCAGCTGTTTGTTTGAGCTGAATCAGAAAATCACTATCAGCCAAAGTTCCAACCGAAATCAGGCCTATGGTCCAACCTTTCGCTAAAACCTTTTGAGCATGCTCTTTCACAGCTGCTTGACCTGCCACCTCAATGACATAGTCTGGCGCACCATCACATTGCTCAATATCTGAAATCACCTGAATCTCTGAAGACACTTGTGATTGAACTTTTTCAACGCTACGAGACGGCACGACAATCCATTTCAGTTGCAAATCTTGAGGCAAGTGAGCATGCACTTCTGCTGCCATTGCGCCAAAACCAATCATCATCAACTTTTTCATGACAGCACCTGATATTTATAAATGTTTATTAAAACCACCTGAGACATCGAGTGCCGCACCTGTGGTGTACGATGCCAATGGAGATGCCAAGAAAACTAAAGCACGGGCTGGTTCTTCAGGGCGGCCTAAACGCTGCATTGGAATACCGCGGTTTTTAGCAATATTGCCTGTCCATTCTTCCCATGACTGGTTTAAGTCTGAGCGAGTTTCATAACGGCGTTTCCACTGCGCAGACTCGACCATTCCGAGTAAAATCGAGTTCACACGAACACCATACTGAGTAAACTCATGAGCCAAAGAATGTGTGAGATTCAACAACGCCGCTCGTGCTGATGACGTGGCAATCATGTGTGGCTCTGGTTGTAACGCCAGTAAAGAGTTCACATTGGTAATCGATGCATTTGCAGAGTGTTTTAAATCTTCAAGAAAAGCCCGAACCGGATGTAAAACACTGAAATACTTCAGCTCAATTTCTTTCATCCAGTCTTCATCTTGCGTATTTTCAAAATTTGAAACGCGGCCTTGTCCAGCATTGTTAATGAGCATATCAACATTGCCCAAATTGAGTTTTACGTCTTTGGCAAATTGTTGAACTTCTTCTTTTTTCAACACATTACATGCTTTGGTAAAAATATTGGCATGCGGATATTTCTCTAAAATATAGAGCTTTGACGCATTCAAGCGCTCTTCATCGCGACCACACCAAGCTACTTTTGCACCCTCTGCAACCAGTATTTCAACAGCAGCCAGCCCAATCCCAGAGGAGCCACCCGTAACAACTGCAACTTTTCCTTCAACTTGGAAGCTCATAATCCTTAATCTCTCTTACGATTGTTCCTGAATCGTCAACATAATTTGGTTAAATGCTTGCGGTTGGTCGACATAACTTAGATGTCCTGCATCTTGGATGATGTAGTGCTGTTCCAACTGCAATTCCTGAGCAAGCTCTTGTATACCTAACGCAGGAGTGATTTGATCTTGCTGCCCTGCAATCACTGTGCATGGGACTTGTAAATCTGTTAAATAATTACGTATTTCGTCATAGGCAAGTAAGTACGATGCATGTGTGAAACCTTTTAGAGTCAACTGTTGCATCACCTCTGAAACTAAAGCTAAGGCTTGTGGTTCTTGTTTATAAATCAAATGAGGCCCACGGCTTTCTGCCATACCTTTAGCGCCTAACTCTTTCAACATTTTTGGTCTTTTTTCAAAAACCTGAATTTGTGTTTGTTCATCGTGGCGTTGGTAGCCTTGAGCCAAATTGGCGATCACCAAATGCTCTACTTGCTCTGGGTAAAGTGCAGCAAATGCACTCGCCTGTAAGGCGCCTAATGAGTGGCCAACAACAATTGCTTTTTCAATTTTTAAAACTTCAAACAGCGCTGCCAAACGCTTTGCATAATCGGTAGCATTCGGCTGATCAGTTAAAAGTTCATCTGATTTGCCATAGCCCGGTGCGTCCCAGGCAATGACATGAAAATGATGAGACAGCACTTCAAGTTGGTTCACCCATGAAGCAGAACCTGAACTAATGCCATGTAACAGCACGAGGTATTCGCCCTGACCGGCTTCTCGATATGCTTGTTGCTGGCCTTGAACAGTCACCGTTTTAACCGGAAATTCTGCTAACTTTTCAATGAGTGTCATCATTTTTATTCCTTTCCCTTAACTCACGTCATCAAACGATTAACGTTTGATTTGAGACAATGGATGCTCTGGTGGATAGTTTGGAATCGTCGGTTTGCCTGTTCCCAACATCACACACATCAAGGCATCTTCTTGACCTGGGTTAAATAGACCACGGTAGATTCCTGGTGGAATTGAAATCAGGTCACGTTCTTTTAAACGGGTTTCGAATTTTTCGCCGTTGTGCTCAATGAACAAATCAATTTCGCCGCGAAGCATAAAGAAAACTTCTTCAACGTCGTGGTGAATGTGCAAAGGACCTTCACACTGTGGTGGCAACACCATGGTCGAAAACGTAAAGTTTTCTGCTGGTACAGTGTTACCGTCATTTGCAACACCTGTTGCGCCTGTACCCATATAACGCATTTGAGCACGGCGATATTTCGGGTCGTAATCGGCTTGGAACTTCAAAGCCTCAAAGTCATATTTACGTGTCTCAAAGCGAGCAATACGTGTGTTTAACCAATCTTCTAAAGAAGAATTTTCTGGTTGTGCCCACGATTCGAATTGTTGTGTAGTCATTTTTTAAACTCCTATACAGTGAATTAATATCGTTTTAAAAGAGGAACCAAGAAAAATGACCCGATGACAGCGACAGCAGCCAAGAAGGTAATTCCTAAATTAAAACTATGTGTTTGCATCACGATGTAACCGATAAGTACAGGTGCAATTGCACTTGCAAAATTACCCAAACCGTTAAATATTCCGCCCGCAGTCGCCCCTACATTTGAGGTGGTTACTTTTGCAAGCAGAGCAAATACAGCAGCCACTCCAAAACCCCAAGCCATCGCACTTAAAGACATCGCTGCAATAATCAATAATGGCTCGGTCATGATGACCATCACATACATGAAAATGCCTGCGAGTAATAAGCCGCTAAATACTTGAATTGCACGGCGACCTAACTTGTCAGATAAAAACGCACCGATGATTTCGCCAATTAACATGGCAATGAATGGAAAGCTTGAATACATTCCAAATTCTTTGAGGTTGAAGCCTTTGTCTTGCATTAAGTAAGAAGGAACCCAGCTGTTTAAGCCCCACAAATAAGTCATCAATGCAATGTTAAAAAGACAAACCAGCCAGAACGCTCTATTGCTCAAAAGTATTTTGGTATTAGCAATATGGCCTTTGAAATTGGTACGTTTGCTCTCGCCATCAATTTCGACAGTTTTCTTGAGTTGCAAATTACGCAAACCGAAAACAATGCTAAAAATAGCGATTAGCGTTAACCCAGCCATCACAAAAAAAGTGGTATGCCAGTCATGGTGTGCCAAAACATTTGCCGTGATTGGGAACCCAAGGAATGCACCAATTGGTGTTCCAAGTAAGAACATAGTTGAAGCACGTGCTTGCTGACGGTCTGTATATGTCTGTTTTACAATGGTATAAGCCAAGGCAAACAACGGACCTTCTGCCAAACCTAACAGCACGCGTAAAATCAACATGCCTGAATAACTGGTGGTAAACCCCATGCAAAACATGAGTAAACCCCATGAAGTTACGCTCCAAAACAGCATTTTCTTTGGGTTAAAAATGTCACCCAAAAAGCTTAGAAAAACTGATGAAAAACCATAAGCAAGTAAGAAACTTGTCATGAGCCATCCCAGTTTGGCCTTATCTTCAGCAATTCCCATTGCACTTTGGAAATGAGGATCTGAAAATAAAACCGCAATACTAATCTTGTCGAAAAATGCCAGTACCACACACACCATAAGGACAAAAGCAGGTACCCAATGCTTTAATCCACTTTTTTCTTCATTACTCATGTGTCATTCCTTCGATTTGGTAATGAGAACCAGATTTAATGTTTACGGTTTTAACTTCATGACATTAAATTCAGAATCTTCTAACAGTTTTGGGTCTAAAACAGTGTTGGCTTGCATCCAACGTTTTGCCAGTTTGACCAGTTTAGAATCATTAATGGCAATCATGTTCAGCAAACGATTTTCATGGTCCAGATATAAATAACTCACCTGATCCTCACCACCTTGGCGAATCACCAACTCTTTCGCTTTTTCAGGTTGATACGTACCTAAAATCTGAATATTGAAGTGGTACTGATCAGACCAGAGCCATGGAATATCTGTATATTCAGTATCAATACCCAGCATCGACTTCGCTGCTGCAATTGCCTGATTTTGTGCATTTGCCCAAGATTGAATGCAATAGCCCAAACCCGGATGAATCGCGACATCGCCTGCGGCATAAATGTGTTGATCTGAAGTTTGTCCAAAGCAGTTCACCACAATGCCATCTTTCACATCGAGGCCAGCATGTACACCGAGCTCTTTAGCGATTTCGGCACCCGCACCCACCACCACACAGTCAAACAACTGACTATTTTGTGGATGGTTTACCACTTCAACTTTCTGATGAGGTGCTTCAACCAGATGAAGGCTCTTGCTGTCTAAATGAATTTTTGTGCCTTGGGTTTCATGCATATTTTTTAAAAATGCAGAGACTTCTGGACTCACGCTTCTTGCACATAAACGGTCGCCATATTCAAAAATATGAACGTCTTTACCTTGCTTACGCGCAGTTGCCGCAATTTCAAGCCCAATCCAGCCGCCGCCAATCACAGCGACATTCTTTGCATGCTTTAAAATTTCAGCCAAACGTTCACAGTCATGTACATTACGTAAGGTCACAACATTTGGAATGAACTGCCATGTATTCACTGGCACACGAGCACGGCTTCCAGTTGCAATCAGTAATTTGTCATAGGGCAAAACCTGACCACTTTCGAGATGAACCTGTTTTTGTTCACGATCGACTTTTGTTGCGATTTCCGGTTTGTGCCATTGAACGTTGAACTCTTGAACCTGCTCATTAGAAAACAGATTCAAACTTTCATAAGTTGCTTCTTTTGAAAGTACTTGCTTAGACAGTGGCGGACGCTCATAAAACACTTGATCTTCATTTGAAACCACGTGAATTTCGCCCACATAACCATTTTGGCGTAGTGTGCTTACTGCCCAACCCGCTGCCTGTCCGGCACCTACAATTACGATCTTTTCCATAGCCATCTTCCTTGTAAAGCAATACCTGTTAAACAGGCTTCACCTGACGGCGGGTTGTGTCATCAAGACCACCCTCAATCGCCCACTCGGTGAAAAGCTCTAGACGATGTTCTTCTACACGTGGCTGCCATTCTTCTGTCAAATAATCATCGTTGGTGTAATATTCAAATGCACCGCCTAATGGTGAGTTGACGTACCAAAAATAAGCTGAAGAAATTGGGTGACGTCCCGGTCCAATAAAGGTTGACCATTCCGAACGATTCATATTTAAACCGCCCCCAATCACCTCATGGATATCACGTACGACAAATGCAACATGATTTAAGCCAGCTGGTTTATTTGGAACACTAAGCAAGAATAAATCATGGTGATAACCTTTACCGCGGCAACGTAAGAATGCACCGCGATTTTTGTAGGCATCAGACAAATGAAAGCCTACTTTTTCAATATAGAAATTTTCAGTTGCTGCTAAATCTGGTGTGAAGAACACGACATGTCCAATCGCAACAGGTTGACCTTTTTCATAGACAGGACTTGCCGCATTCACACGTTGAATATTGCCGTATTGATTAATGCCTTCCGTTTTAAGTTCTTGAACATCTTTCACAAAACTTTGTTCAAAACGAATGGTCATACCATTTGGGTCAAGGCACTGAACTGTATTTTCAAAACGCTTAAAACCATTTACATCAGCTAAACGACCAGCCAAGTCTTCAAGGTCTTGAGCATGATCAACACCCCAAGTGACTTCACGTAAAGTTGAACCTTGCTCAATCGCAGGTGGCAAACGGTCATCATCACAATTAAATAGATAAATCTTGCTACCATTTTGAGTCTGATATAAATCAGTGCCTTCAATATCAGAAGCACTTTGGTTTAAACCAAAATCTGCTAAAAACTTGTTTGAAGTGGCTCTATCTTCAACTCCAAACTTTAAAATCTCGATCCCTGTAATCATTTGACTACTCCTTAGTTAAAGACAAAACCGCCATTGACCGGAATATTTTGACCTGTCACAAAAGAGGACAAATCCGACAGTAGATACAATGCTGTCCCATTTAAATCTTGTGGAAGTTGCTGACGCTGAATTGCTCTTCCGTTGACATATAAATCGTGACGTTCCTGCGGTACATATTCAGTTGCTTCAACCAAAGTCAGACCTGGAGACAATGTGTTGACACAGATATTGAACTGCCCCAACTCTCTTGCCATCGAACGTGTCATGGCAAAAATTGCACCTTTACTTGCCACATAAGCCATCAGGTTTGGTGCCCCCCATAAAGCAGTATCTGATGCAACATTAATAATTTTGCCAGCAGCCGACTGCTTTAAGTGTGGAACGCATGCCTTACTGATCAGCCATGTGCCTTTTACATTAATATTCATGACCCGATCCCAAAGTTCAGGATCATAATCAATCATATTTTTTCCACCTACATTGGTTGCAAGCGCTGCACAGTTCACAAGGCCATCTAACCCTTTTAACAGCTCAACACTTTTTGCTACCGCATTTTCAATCGAGGTCGCATCGGCAAGGTCAACGGTGACCGCATGAACATGAAGTCCTTGTTTCTGTAACTCTTGTGCTTCTTGTTGAACGAGCTCAGACAAAATATCTGCCATTACAACCTCAGCACCAGCTTCAGCAATCGCTTGGGCGAAATCTCGCCCTAAACCACGTGCAGCGCCAGTCACTAAAACTTTTTTGCCTTGCAGCAACGCTACATTAGCCATGAGCTTCTTCCTGCATCTCAATACGGTTTGATGCATTTAGCGCAGCAATTTTCTTTAATTGCTTTTCAGCTTCTTTTTTCATTAAACGGCGTAAACGTGCAAGACCCACATCGTGTTGATAGAGAAACTCTTTTTCACGCGCATTTGGTGCAAGGTTTTCTAAAATAATGCGGTCTTGTTCCAACACATCCCAATGCAACTGTTCTAAGTGATTGCGATATAAGAAACGCCATACATTACGTTGCCAGCCACTTACTTTACGGCAGCGCCAGAAAAATACGCGGGTATTCTTGGCATCAATTGGCGTTGCATAACCCACAATCCAGAACTCGCCACCCGGACCAAATTGTTTACGATACGGAATTGAAAGACGTAACCAACTTGCACCTGTCGAACCATATTCAACCCAGTCGAAGTTCACACCCGTTTGGCCTTCTTTTTCAAAAACAAAGCCATTATCTGTAGTACGATGCTTCATCTCTGCGGTACGTTCACCATCTGCCATTGAATGTGATGTCGCGTGTAAATATGTACCGTGCATTGGGTCCATCACGTTATCAATCGCATATTGATGGTTTACTTTCCAGTCGGCTTGGCAAAGGAACGCACTCCACTCTTCGCTTGCAAGTTGCTCTGGGAACTCAAGCGGTTTTGGCTGTTCATTTGCGTCGATACCAAACCAAATAAAAATTGCGCCATGCTGTTCACTAACTGGATAGCTTTTTAAGCATTTGGTTCCTGTCATTGGGCATTCGTGAACGGCTGGTACATCTGCAACCACACCATCAGCACGAACTTCAACACCGTGATACCAACAAGCAACTCGATCACCTAAGTTCCAGCCTAATGAAAGACGAGCACCACGGTGCGGACAGCGGTCTTCAAGTGCGTTTACCTGACCTTCGGCATCACGCCAAACCACAATGTTTTCACCCAAACGGGTAATTCCGACCGGATTGGCAGCCACTTCCCAACTTGCTAAAACTGGATGCCATTGATCACGTAAACCGAGTTCTAAATATTCTTCAGCGCTTTGTGAAGCTGATACGATTGCGTTCATTTTATTCTTCCTTGAATTAATAACCTAAACGTTGCATTTCTTCTGTAAAGCTCGCAGAAGTCCATTCATCACCAGATTCACAGCGGAAACCCTGCTGATTAAGTGCAGAAACAACGTCATCTAATGCTGTTGCGCCCGCAGAAAATGCTTGAATCAAGTTCTTTACAAAGTCTTGTTCGTAGACAGTTGGTTCTTTATAACGTGTTTGCCAAACCAACAATTCAGATTGACCAGGAATTTGAATATTGTTGATACCTGCATCGGTTGCCGGCGTTGCATGAATCCAGCTTGCCAACTTTTCATTAAATGTCTTCATTGTTCTGCTTCCTTGTACCTGTGAGGACTAGAGTTGAATTTGAATATCTTGTCCTTCAACACGAACTGGGTACGTACATAGGTTTCTACATCCCGGTCCACTTTTTAGCTCACCTGTCTGAATGTCAAAAATTGCTTCGTGCAATGGACATTCGACAGTTTGATCTTCGATAAATCCTTCGGTTAATAAGGCATATGCATGAGGGCAAACATTTTCAATCGCAAAGTAATTTTCATCGACGAAAAATACGCCAATTTTCTTCCCTTCAATTTCGATGGCTTTCGGCTCATCTTCACTAACGTCACCCTGCTGACAAATTGAGATCCAACTCATACCTTGCGTCCTCATTTTGTTTTATATACAAAACATAATTTGATTTTCAAAACATGAGCTAAGCATAATACCCTTGATCATTTTTTGTCAAAGTAAAAATAAATAGATAATTCATTAGTTTAATGAATTTTAAATATTTTGTTACGTTTCGAACAAGAAACAAAGTTTTAAATATAAAAATTGTTTTATGTATTTTTAACAATTACAATAGTTCTAAAATAAAGCAGCATGCCCCAAATTGAACCTTGTTTTATTTATAGGAAAATGACACGAATGAGCCTAACTATTGAAGAAGATTCGCAAGAATCAGAAACAACAAAAAATGATGATCGATATTTAGTACCTGGTCTTGTACGGGGTTTAGCCATCTTGCAAGCATTTAACCAACAAGCACAAGAAATGACGATTACAGAAATCGCTGAAATTTTAGAAGTGAACCGTTCTAGTGCATTTCGTCTAATCTATACACTCGAATCTTGTGGCTATTTAAGAAAAGCTTCTCAAAAAACTTATGCACTTGATTCAAAAGTCATGGAATTAGGTTTTAACAGTTTATCTAAACTTTCATTGCTCGATTTATCGACGCCTTTAATGAAAGAACTACGTGATCAAACCAAACTTGCTGTGCATCTTTCTATTTTAGAAGGCACACATATTGTCTTTGTAAATAATATTCAGTCGATGGGAACCTTCACGAGTAACATTAGCTTAGGTACTCGCTGGCCTGCCCATGCAACCGTAATTGGTCAAATGTTATTGTCTGATTTACCTGAAACTGAAGTACGTCAGCGTTACCGTAACTTTGATGATTGGGATAGTTTTTCTGAACTGACTCCAACCAATTTAAAAACCTTATTGCAAAGATTAGTTTATGTAAAAACACAAAAAACGATGGTGAGCTGGGGTCATTATAATCATGATATGGCAGCCTGCGCGGCACCTATTTTTAAACAGTCAAATGGCAAAATGGTCGCTGTTATTTCAGTGAGTTGCCCAATTACAACTTATGATGAAAGAACGTTTAAAGAAGATATCGCAAGCCTTGTTGTTGAAACAGCAAACAAAATTTCCAAATTTATTTATTAAAAAAAAGCGACGTTAAGTCGCTTTTTTTTGCAATTTTATTTTACAAATTAAAAATTACGCTTAAATACGTTCCCATTCATATCTTGAAAAATAACTATCGAATGGTTTTCTTTAATATCAAACTTTAAATACTGCTGTTTAAATTGTACAACGGCATAAAACTCTTCAGCACCGTCATCTAACCCTGTAGCAGACACCTGAGTGCCTTGTGGAAAATCCTTGAGCCATTCAGCATTATAAAAATCTGACACTGAATTAAATTCACAATATTTTGCAGGCTCGGCCATTATTTTTGCGGCAATTTGATCAAACTGTTGCTGTTTATAACCATCTAAGCTCAACAACATGACCATTCTCCAAACTAAATCGGCTCAGAAGATAAACTTTGTTTCTTTTTAACCTTTTCCCATTGATACCAGCCATAAGCTGCCATTAGAACAAAGGCAGCATATAAAGCGGCTGTTAAAAATAAATCTTTATAGATAAACATGCCCACGTAAATAATATCGACAAAAACCCAAAGTACCCATGTGGCAATATGCTTGCGACTAGTCCAATAGGTTGCGAGCAAACTAAATGCGGCAAGCTGCGAATCGAGCATTGGCACAGCTGCATCGGTAAAGTTTTTAAGAATCAAACCAAAGAGTAAGCCACCTACCGCCGCAATAATCATTTGAAAAATTGCTTTTTGAACTGCAATCGGTTCAATACGAATGTCGTGATCTTGCTGCTTTCCCTTAAACCAGTAGTAAAAACCATAAAAATTTACGACCATGAAAAAGAACTGTAAAATCGTTTCACCATAAAGCTTAAATTCGTAGAACAAATAAGCATATAAAACAAAGGCAAAGAAATTAAACAGCCAACACCACATATTCCTAATAACAGTTAATCCAACTCCAATTAGGCTAATCAAGACTGCAAAAATTTCTAAAGGTGACATAAGAACAGCTTCTTATAGAGATCAATTCGACGAGGTATTATGAGAAAAATATCAGGTTAAGCAAACTGCTAATTTGAAATCAAAAAATCTGTGGTTCATGCTTGAATATAATTTGTACTTTTCTATTTCTGTGTTATAAAAATATCATCTATATTTTAATATACTTATCATGTTTTTATCTAAAGCCCATTTATGTCTGGCTCACCAATTCTATGCCTTAGAGGTCAATGTCTCTATGGCCGATTGGCGACGTCTTTATTTTAGACAATCTGGCGCTTCGGATGCGAAAATCGAGATATTTAATTTGTAATATATCCCCTGATTTTCATCACAAGCCGCCATAAAACGCGGCTTTTTTTATGCCCTTTTAAAACACAAAAAACCAAACTTTCTGGAGCTTTATATGAAGCCGTTATTTGAACAACAGAGTATTTCTACCCCACAGACTCAGCCGGCTGTAGCACCCTCTTTAACTCCAACTCGCCTCGCTACAGCCGGCCAATTTATTGCTGTCGTCATTATTTGGTCGCTTACCCCACTCGCGGCCGTCTGGACAGTACAAGAAATTCACTGGGCATGGGGGTTATTTATTCGATTCAGTTTGGCGATTCCAATAGCCTTAATCTGTCTACGATTTTTTCGTTTAAAACTCATCTTTAGTAAAAAAGCTATTTTAAGTTATTGTGCCGGAGCCATTGGCTTATTTGGTTCTATGGCCTTTTGCTATATGGGCGCAGATAAAGTCCCCTCTGCCATTATTTCAATTATTTACGGTACTTCTCCGTTAGTGTCTGGACTCATCAGCTCTTTTTTATTAGGACGTGAACGTTTTTCGGCATGGCAGTGGCTTGGGCTGGGTATCGCTCTTGTCGGGATGAGCTTTACTTTAGGATTATCTTCATCAGGTTTTCAGCTCAACCGCATCGGTATTATGTTAGAGCTGATTGCGATGCTGTTTTATGTATTGTCGACTTTTGCTGTAAAATCTGTCGGAGCATATATTCCGCCAATTACACAAATGACAGGTGCTACCCTTGTTTCATGGGTCGGTTATATATGCCTGTTACCTTTCTTTTGGTCACATCTTCCAACTGAATTTCCGAGCCTTAAAATTTCAATAGCGGTGCTCTACAGTGCAGTCTTTTCATCTGTGCTTGCCATGATTTTTTATTATCAACTCATTAAAGTCCTACAACCGACCACTGTGTTGCTCATTACCATTATTACTCCAGTTTTAGCTGCATTTTGGGGAACATGGTTCAACCATGAACAGCTCAGCTCACATCTTATTTTAGGTTTAACCCTGTTATGCCTAGGATTACTGATGTATTCACGCCGTCCAACATAATGTTCTATAACCTGATTGAGGCCACTCATCAGGTTATTATCCCCCTCATATTTATATTAATCTTAAGAATAAAAGTTTAGTTTTATTTTAATCCCTCTTCTATTTTTGTTTACGAAGTAATCAACAAATTACATTTGACAGTTTTCTAACGATCGTTTAAAAACTTATTAAAGACAAATAAAGGACATCACGACATGTCAAATCAAGAAGGAAAAGTTAGCCGTGAAACTCGCGGACATATTTTTTTAATTGGACTAGATCGGGCAGCAAAACGTAATGCCTTTGATAGCCACCTGATTAAAGATTTATCACTAGCGCTCACCGAATATGAAAATAATGATGAGCTGCGCTGTGCAGTAATATTTGCCCATGGTGAGCATTTTACTGCTGGATTAGATCTGGTTGAGTTACAACCTAAGCTTGCCACAGGTGTTTTTGATTTTAGTGATGAAGAAGTAAACCCTTGGGGCACTGTGGGTCGAAAACTGAGTAAACCTTTAATTGTTGCGGTACAAGGCTATTGTTATACCGCTGGTATTGAACTCTTTCTAAATGCAGACATTGCTTTAGCAAGTGAAAACACTCAGTTTGCGCAAATGGAAGTTCAGCGTGGAATCTTACCTTTTGGTGGGGCAACAGCACGTTTTACTCAAGCCGCAGGTTGGGCCAAGGCCATGCGCTATTTACTGACAGGTGACCCTTTTGATGCAAAAGCCGCATTGGATATGAACCTGATTACAGAAATATGCCCTGAAGGTACGGAGCTCAACCGTGCAATAGAACTCGCTGAACATATCGCTCAAGCTGCACCACTTGCTGTAAAAGCAACCCTTGCCTCTGCACGTGAAGCCATCAATGAAGGTTATCACGCTGCATTTAGCCAGTTACAAAATCATCTTCATCCCTTATTAAAAACTGAAGATGTACAAGAAGGAGTTTTTGCCATGTTGCAAAAAAGACCTCCTGTTTTTAAAGGTAAATAAGGCTTCATCAAGCAAGAAAAATAAAGAGAAAAGCAATGCAATTAGCAACTCAAACGAATGATCAGCTTAGCCAAAATGTACAATTTTCAGCTTTAGATGGCTATCAACTGGGTGGCACTCGTTACTTTACGACGACAGCAGCTAAAGCCAATATTGTCGTTGCTGGAGCTACTGGCGTACCACATGAATTTTACCGTCGCTTTGCTGAATATATGACGCAATATGGTTATCAAGTATTCACCTTCGATTATCGAGGTGTGGGGAAATCGAGTCCAAAATCTTTAAAAGGATTTGATATGTCTTATTTAGACTGGGGACAATATGACTTAGCAGGTGCCATTGAATATTTATCACAAGAACCCCTACCCCTTTTAATGGTGGGTCACTCTTACGGCGGTCACGCATTAGGGCTATTACCTAATCATGAAAAATTATTGGCCTGCTACACGTTTGGCACTGGGGCTGGCTGGCACGGCTATATGCCGTTTAAAGAACGTTTTAAAGTTCAAGTGGTCTGGAATATTGTGTTTCCTCCTATCGTCGCTGTGACAGGTTATTTGCCTTGGAGCAAATTTAATATGGGTTCTGACTTGCCATTAAATGTGTATAAACAGTGGCGCAAGTGGTGTAAAAATCCTAAGTATTTTTTTGCTGACCCAGAACAGCAACATTTAATTGAACAATATGCTTCTGTCAAAACACCAATTTATGCAGTATCGGCACTTGATGATGATTGGGCTTTACCCGCTTCTTGTCGTGCATTTATGCAGCATTATCGACAAGCTCCGGTCACATACATCAGCCTTCAACCTCAAGATTTTTCTATGAAAACAATTGGGCACATGGGCTACTTTAAAAAAGGTGCCGAACACATCTGGAGTAAAATCGGTACTACTTTTGATAATTTGGTACAAGCCTGATTTATGTTTTGGATAATTTAAGATGAGACCGCAAAAACTTGCGAAAGAAGAATTGCTCAAGCACTGTGCTTTGCAGTTTAAAACCTATGGTTACGCAGGCACCAGTATGGACATGCTGGCAAAGGCTTGCGGTCTAACCAAAGCTTCTTTTTATTATTATTATCCAAACAAGGAAGCACTATTGCTTGAAGTGCTCAATAGCACTCATCAGTATTTGATTCATTCTTTATTTGGAAATACGGTAAATTCTGAACTCTCTGCAATTGAACGTTTTGAGCAAATGCATGAGCGTGCTATTCATTTTTTTACACAAGGTGTTAACGGCTGCTTAATAGGTATCATTTCTATGGAAGCAGCATATGGCTCACCTAAAATTTTAGCCAAAATACGCAGCATTTTTCATGACTGGCAACGTGCGATCCAGTCTATTTTTGCGAAGTGCATTTCTCAAGATCAAGCAGAGATTTTAGCAAAACAAAGTATTGCTGATTATGAAGGTGCGATCTTGATGTACCGTGTCACCCATGATGAGTTTTATATTAATCAAGTCAAACAACGTATTCTTGGATTTCTTAGTTCATAAATAATAAAGCCCACTTCAAGTGGGCTTTATTTGATTAATCAGGCTTATTCAACTCTAACGATTTTACCTAGTTCATCGTGGTGAACGACTGTAATTTTTTGGCTACGTCCCTGCTCAATTTCATGTTCAGGTAAATCAAAATAGCGTGCATAATCATCAGTCTGTTTCATTTTAAGCGCACTACCACCGACACGACGCTCAGGTAGCACATGGCTCCACAACAATAAACAAATTGCACAAGCAATTAATGCTGTAAGGCCATGTTCAATTCCTAAACCAAAGGCACTAAATAAGCGGTGTACCAAATGAGTTTTTTGTAGTTCAACCAATAGCCATACAAACACGAACGGACGCCACAACAACAACCAAACCGCCCACATCATCGCTGTGCTTGTTGTAGAAGCATAGCGTTTATGCCATGGTAATTGACGGCGTAAATCAATAATCAACGAATCTGTCTTCATTTCTCTCTTTACCTAACGGAGTGCTGTGGTTTTTCCCCAGACATCAATACAGCACGATCTTTAAAATCTCATGACTCTTGCATTTCATCTAACGAATGCCCCGATCCGGGCTCACCCAACGTGCTCGTTTCTCATCTCCACGTCGTAAGACTTTTGGAAATGCCACAATGGTTGCCGAAATAGTAATTAACCAAAAGACTAGCGGGTACCAAATCATCCAGAAATAATTTTTTCCTAGGTTTGGTTCATAACGACTATCCATCCATTTGCTTAAAGCAAACTGAATTAGACAAGTTGCCCCCAATAAAATACCGCTACCATACGGTAAAAATGGAGAGCTCACAACGGCTAGGGCTGGTACTGGTAAAATAAAATGTGCCAACCACAATACAGCCATCGCTAGCATTAAATATGACCAAACTAATGTTAAGCAAAGCTCAAACATTAAAGGCCATAAAAAATTCAATTTTGGCTTGGTGAACACATCAATATTTTTAATTAATACTTGTGCGCCACCCATTGCCCAACGTAAACGTTGTTTCCACAACCCATTTAAGGTTTCAGGCATTAAAATCCAAACCAAGGCATTCGGCTCAAACTCAATATCCCAACCTGCGCGCTGTAATTTCCAAGTAATATCGATATCTTCAGTCAACATATTTGGTGACCAATAGTCGACTTGGTGAACGGCGCTTTTACGAAAAGCGGTAATCACGCCTGATACGGTAAACAAGCGACCAAAGGTACGTTGTGCACGTTTAATCATGCCTACAATCGAAGAAAACTCACCGACCTGAATACGCCCTAATAAAGTTGAGCGAGTGCGGATACGCGGGTTTCCAGTCACCGCAGCAACAGTCGGATTTTTAAGAAAATGACGAATCATCCACTTTGCTGCATGTGGATCAAGTAAAGCATCACCGTCAATACCAATTAAAAACTCGGCATCGGTCATTAAGCTTCCGGCTTGTAATCCCATGGCTTTACCTTGGTTTTGAGCCAAATGAACAACACGCAGTTTTTCATGTTGTTCTGCTAAACGGTCGAGTACTTCGCCTGTATTGTCTGAGCTACCATCATTAATCGCGATGACTTCAAAATGAGGATAGTCCAGTTTTAAAGCATGGCTAATGGTTTCTTCTGCATTATCCCCTTCATTAAAACAAGGAACTAATACAGCGACTTTTGGATAACTTTCCAATGGAGCTGGTTGATCGTAAGGCGGAGCCTGACGTTCTTTCCAATAGAAAATGATCGCACCCATCATCCATAAATACGACATGAATAATGGATAATAAAAAACGAATTTTAAGGCATGCGACCATATTGCAGCAAAGATTGTCATGTTTCAGCCCCGACTACGGCACAAGACGAGAGGATTTTTCAGCAAATGCTTTATGCATTACATCAACATCCGGATGATCTTTAATTGGGTCATCAGGGTAATATCCCACATGCATTACCCCTTGCTGATAAAGAGAATGAATTGTTGCTGCCATTTCAGTTGAAGGTACCTTTTCGTTTTTACGCCAGTCGGTTGCCTGTAATTCAAAAACGGTTTTCTTGATGCCATTCGGGTATTGTTTTACCCGATCAACCATATCTTTATAGAACTGATCAGCATTATCGACCTGTTCCATATAAGGCATTGCCATAATAGCTGTAAAATCATAACGCTTTAATGACTCTTCAAGAGATTGAGAATACCAATTTTCCGCATATGGTTTTAAAGCAACTTGCGCATATAAATTGCGTGCAGTCATCAAGAACGGTTCATATTGTCGCACGTCATCAACGAGTTGCATCGCAAAATCATCTAGATATTTTGTCTTATATGCAGTCCACTTTTGCAAGTCTTGATCGTTTTCACGGATTTTTGCTAAATCTGTTGGTAAGCCTTGTTTCGCATAGGCTTTTAAAGCATCAGGGCTTGCATCTTCATAATCAGATAATGTCACGTCATCATGGAACAAGAGGCCATTAAATGGCGTTGATTTTGCCAAATCCTGATAAATTTCACGAATCGTTTGACGTGCATCGGCTGAGAATGGACTTAAACGGATATACCCCATATTAAGGTGTTCACCTGCTTTTTCCTGCTGAGTCACCACCAAGTCCTTAGAAACAGGATCAGTTTTTGGTAGTTCCCACGCCAATAACGGCATCCATGCATAAATACGGCTTACAGATGTGCGCGTTTGAATTTGCCATGCAACACGGTTAAATAAGTCCGCACGCATTGGAATATGACGGTTTGGGAAATAAACCATATCAGCAGAACCATTCGCATCTGGATCTGAGAATGCCTGTAAATAAACTGTATTTACACCCATGCCATTAATTCGATCTAACAAGTGTCCTAAATTACGCTCTTGTTGTTTCGGGTCTGGATCATAAATATAGTCCAGATCAATATGCATGATTTTTTGCGGACGATTATTATCCGTTAAATTTAATTCACGGTTTTTAATTTCCTGAGCTAAATCATCAGTTGTCATTCCACCTTCTACCAAAATACGGCTCATATTTTGTAGAGATTGTTTTGCATGGTCTGCCCCATCATCAAGCGTAATGGTCACTGGCATGCCTAATTTTTTTGCAATTTGAACAGTCTGCATATTATAGCGACCATATGGCCATACCATAATACGTGGTGAACGTAAGCCATGCGCTTTTAATAAGTCATTATTCTTTTTCAGGTCGTTATAAATTCGTGCCTGATATTGTGCATCGTTCTCATATGTTTGTGTTTTAACATCATAAAAACGTGTGGTCGCAGCAGGTTCAGAGTTGCCTTGCGGGTTTCCTGTAATACCACGATGCAAATGATAGCTATGATTCGCGATTTCGACTAAACCGCTGTCTTGCATCTCTTTAAGCTCATTCCAGCTTAAGATCTTATCGCGAGAGATTTCTTCGCCAGAGAAGTCAACTTTTTGACCAGCTTTTGGTTCTAACCATGAACCGACTACAGCCAAAACAACCGGAATCTTTTTTGCCTTAATAACAGGATATGCATTTTGATAAAAAGACTGATAACCATCATCTACAGTCAATAATACTGGCTTAGTCGGCAGTTGATATTTGCCTTGATGTGCACGAATTAATTGATCAACGGTAATAAAATGGAAACCATTCTTTTGCAACCATTCAACGTGCTGTGTAAATTGTTGAGTCGTTACCGCATACTCAGGAATCATTGCATTTTTTGTATCAGTAATTTCATGATAGCCAATGACCGTAAGTGTTGAAGCATCAATTTTTTGTGGTTTAGCCAATGCCATACCAGACATGCCAGTAAGGGCTAATCCAAGCGTAAGATTCAACAAAGGAGATGCAAAGCGGATAATCATGAAATAGCGTCTCAATAACAATATAGATTATTTATGTGAAATTTGATGTTAGGACACAAATTTTCTGAAATTTGGTCTTAATATCATCCTGCCCACAAATGAACAGTTTTTCAGTCAGCATTTATAATCAAATAACCTGAAAATAAGCTTAAATATTCAAAAAGCTAAAATATAAATTATGAATGTATTTATATTTAAAGCTCATATAAACAAGAAAGCCCCCTAAAGGGCTTTAAGTTTTTCGCTAGTCACGGGTTTTGACATCAAACAATTCAATTTCAAAAATTAAATTAGAATTGGCTGGAATAATCTTACCCATTTTACGTTCACCATATGCTAAATGAGCAGGTACAATAAGTTTACGCTTACCGCCAACTTTCATTCCCATGATGCCTTGGTCCCAGCCTTTAATGACACGGCCTGTTCCAATCACACATTCAAAATAATTACCGCGGTCGATTGAAGAGTCAAATTTTGTACCGTCTTCTAACCAACCTGTATAGTGAGTCGTAATCAAAGCGCCTTTAACCGCTTCTTTACCTTCACCTACTTTTAAATCGATAATTTCTAATTCATTTGACATGGTTTACCCCTTAAACAGAATCTTTAAATAGCAACTGGTACTTAGTGTACCAATTGAATCTGTAGAATTTGTTGCGCTTTTCTATTTTACTGTAACTGTGTCCACACGACATTTGCCTGACCCTTTTCACCTAAAAGAGTCCACTCTGTATCCATCACATTTAACTGTAGCTGCATGGTACGTTCACACAGTTGTTCGAGCTCAGCTGTGCTTGCAGGTGCGATTTGCCAAACCTGAACGTTACTTAAAGTTTTAATTTTACTATTTCTCTTCCACCACTCTTCGACTTGTGTGCCATACACAACAATCGCAACTTGTTTACAGCGTGCACTCGCTTTTTTAACTTTATCTTCCGAAGGTAAGCCCACTTCAATCCATGTTTCTAACTGACCCGTTAAATCTTTTTGCCATAACGCTGGTTCATCAGTTTCAAAAAGATCTTTTGTAAACTCAAGCTCATCACTTGCAAAACGGGCAAAGGCCATTAAACGAACCATTAATCGTTCTAATGTTTCCGAAGGATGTAAGGCAAGCGTCAGTTGGTAATCACCATAAATATGGTCATCCATATTCGCAATATTCAAGTCTGCCTTATAAATTGTTGCTTTAAGCGCCATGATTAATATGTTCCAAAATTTGGCGCTAAGGATACTCGATTTTAGCTAAAAATTATAAAAAAACTGAGTAATGCAAAACATCACGATGGCGAAATTTGCATATTCTTCCAAAACGCTCCACTTATTTTAGAGTTGGCTGGCTTTTTGCTTAAAAGAGATATTCTCCTCTTCCTAAAATTGATGACTTATGTGGCAAAAGCTCAAGCGTAGTTTATTTTTACAGGTTCTTTGTGCTCTCTTTCTTGGTGTTGCAGTTGGAGCTGGTTTTCATGATTTCTCCCTATCTTTAAAGCCATTGGGTGATGGTTTTATTTCTTTAATTAAGATGCTGATTGCACCAATTGTGTTTTGTGTGGTTGTACTCGGTATTTATGGTGCAAATGACATCAAAAAAATGGGCAAAGTCGGTGCAAAAACCATTCTTTATTTTGAAGTGGTCACCAGTATTGCTTTAGTTTTAGGCATTATTGTGGCCTATGTATTTAAACCTGGCGTTGGCATGAACATCGATATCAGCCATTTAGATGCAAAAGATTTAAGCACCTATACCGAACGTGCACATGAAATGCACACAGGTTCGGAATTTCTGCTCAATATTATTCCAAAAACCTTCACGGCTGCTTTTGCAAACGGCGATATTTTACAAGTTTTATTAATCGCTATTTTATTTGGTGTAGCACTACTTTTAATTCCTAAACATTTGGCAGAGCTGGTACGTCAGGCTTTGGAAGCTTTTTCTGAAGTCTTCTTTAAAATTATGGGACTGATTATTCGTTTAGCTCCAATTGGTGTTTTTGGTTCAGTGGCCTATACCACTGCCAAATTTGGTTTAGATTCACTTCTACAATTGGGTTATTTAGTTTTACTGTTTTATGCAACCTGCATTTTATTTGTTGTTATTGTTTTAGGTTCAATTTTAAAACTTGCTGGTCTCAACATCTTCAAATTTGTGGCTTATTTTAAAGATGAACTAGCCATTGTTTTAGGTACTGCCTCTTCTGACTCTGTTCTTCCTCAAATTATGAAAAAGCTTAAAAATTTGGGAATTAAAGATTCAACCGTAGGACTGGTTATTCCAACTGGTTATTCCTTTAACCTAGATGGGTTTTCAATTTACTTAACTCTAGCTGTTATTTTTATTGCACAAGCCTGCAATATTGATTTATCTACGCATGACTTGCTGGCTATTTTATTAGTTTCACTCATTACTTCTAAAGGTGCACATGGCATTCCCGGTTCAGCTTTAGTTATTCTTGCAGCCACGCTTTCTGTTATTCCAAGCCTGCCTGCGATTGGTCTAGTACTTCTACTTTCAGTCGACTGGTTCATTGGCATTATTCGTGCCTGCACCAACTTGATTGGTAACTGTGTTGCGGCCGTAGTCATTGCGCATTGGGAAAAGGATATTGACCATGCTCAAGCTAAAGCCGTGCTAAATACTAAACCTTAAAATTCGTTCAGAGAACATTGAATCATCTTTTTCTCAATGTTCTCTAATCTTCAATTCGGCAATTCAATAAATCAGTTTCAAATGCCAACCAATCGTGTTCATGTTGGCTAATCATTTCAATCCGGTTATCAATTCCCTCTTCGCCAGACTTATAATTAAATTGCTGCGGATTAAAGTTAAAGGTTTTCCAACCTTGATCCGTATTAAAAATTCCCTTAATTCGCAGCCAATCTTTTTGTGCACATAACACATCGAGCAAAGCATAAAACTCAAACTTCCAGCGTTTAGGCAATTTCCAACCCGCAACAATATAACCTTGTGCCGACTCGACATAATGATAAGGTAACTGCTGAATTTCTTTCACGACCTCAGTTTCAGTCATTTGTTTTTGAAGTTTAAGTAAAGGTTGAATAGAGCGTTCGGTTAAACGAGCAACCGCATCAATTTTATTTAACGCTAACTGACCATGTTCAGTTTTAATCCACTCTTGTTGATAAGGCTGATATTCTTCTTTTAATAACTCAAGTGCCTGATCATCTTCAAAAGTCATCACATCAGTATGTGACACCACCACAATTTGGGCAGCTTTTAACTGATCTTCATAAAGGTTTTGCTTTACCCAGTTTGTATCATGCAAACGGCTACCATCTACAACTGTGACTAATGCTCGCATGGCTAAACTACTTTGCCAATGCGGTTCAGTCAGTTGATCAAATAACTGCGAAGGATGCCCAAGACCAGTCGGTTCAATAAATAGTCGGTCTGGCTTTTGTTCACTCAATAGACGGGCTAAAGCAATATGCATAGGCAATTGACTGCTACAACATAAGCAACCACCTAATAATTCTTTGACTGCATATCCTTCATCTTGAGGTAAGAGTTGTTGGTCTACTCCAATTTGCCCAAACTCATTCATTAATACAGCCCAGACCTCATCTTTAGGCTTCTGACTTAATAAATGCTGTAATAACGTGGTTTTTCCCGCCCCTAAAAAACCGGAAATAATATGGGTAGGAACAGTTTTTTGGGCAATAAATTTCACGAGTCACTCAAATTAGAACGGTCTAAAATATTTTAGGTATATCACTCTTTTTTGTCATGTAAATGATTTTTAAACTTGGCCGATGATTTTTTAATTTTTACTTAACAAACCAAAAATGAGACTTACATCTCATTTAAAATCTAAATTAACTTTAGATAACCTCAACTCAAACGGAATATTCTATTTATGCATATTCACAATTCATGCCAAAGTGTTAGGTTTACGTAACACAATTGGTTTTTTTTCACTCAATAAGAAATATTTTTACACATTTTAAGGTGTATTTAAGCCAGTTAACTTTACAGATTCCGCACATAAACGGTCCGTATATTTCATATTGTTAAGATAGGCGTAATAGATTGTTAAGTTAATTGATGTAATCCCAAGCTCGGCTTAGCATGTGTCCTAGCTTAGTCATTCAGCCATATACGTTTCGTGTAGGTATGAACGATTAGGTTTGATTTACTTTTTTAATGAATTTAAGGATGCCATAAAATGAAATTAGCTAAGACTCTACTTGCAACAACTTTAGCTTTAACTGCAGTATCAACTTTCGCTGCTTCTAAACATGAACAAGCACACAGCACTGCTGGTGAAGAGAAAGTTGTTGTTTCAACTCAAGAACAAGCAAACACAGCAAACGCTGCATCTGATGCTGTAGGTTCTGCTTCTGAAGCTGCTCCTGCAGCTCGTTAATTCTCTCAGCACTCTCCTCCAAGCTCAGAGATAATTTTACTGAAATGAAAAATGGATGCTGAATTTCAGTAAAGAAGAAAAGGATCGAACCATGCTGCGGTTCGATCCTTTTTTTTAAGAAGATTTCTTATACATACTACAAGATGGGTTGTGATTTTCTTGTAGACGTAAAACCTTACGGTGCTCGGCTGCTTCAAAACGGCAACGTTTCCACTCTGTATCAAGTTTCAAATGAGGTACTTCACATGGCTTGCCCTGTTCATCAACAGCAACCATAGTGAAATAACAGCTATTGGTATGGCGCACTGTACGCTTCTGGATATTTTGGGCTTCAACACGTATTCCCACTTCCATTGAAGTACGGCCTACATGGTTAACACTTGCCAAGAAGGTTACCAGCTCACCTACATAAATAGGTTCTTTAAAATTCACCTTATCTACAGATAAAGTCACCACGTAGCCACCCGAATAACGACTCGCACAAGCGTAAGCGACTTGGTCTAGTAGTTTTAGAATCGTACCACCATGAACATTACCTGAAAAATTTGCCATATCAGGCGTCATCAAAACTGACATCGTCAATTCAGACTGATCATCAGTTGCTGTGGTTATTTCATCTAATGTAGGCATAGCTCAACTCTGTGTCTTAAAACAAGCTCAGTCAACATTATGGTTGATAATTCACAAAAAAAACATGATTAAATCCACAACATGGCATTGTATTTTTTAATATCTCTGATTGTTTTTTAAAATCTAATTTTTTAAAGCATTATTTTTAAAGTTATTTTTTATAGCTGCATCATTTATTTTAAAGTTTTATAGAACATGCTATGCCATTTTATTCCACGCTTAATGGCATAGCAGGGTCTTACAGATCACTCGCTATACTTTAGTAATAACGCCTGTCACACCATTAATAATCATATCAATGGCGATCGTTCCGATTAATAAAGCAGATAAACGGCCCACAATGTCAAAATAGCGGTCGATATGCTTGGCATGTTTATAGCGTAAATGATCATGTGAAAATTTCATCAAAATCAAAATACTACAGGTTAAAAATAAGGTGAAGGCAATCACTAAGGCTGCCTCACCAATTGACATTTCAATGCCTGTAACCACAGCGGCACTAATAGTTCCCGGACCAATCATAAATGGCATTGCAATGGTGCCAGCCAGATGTTCTGGCGCTCCTCGCATTTCACCAATCGTATCGGCACCCTGAAAAACATAGCGATAGCCAATGACCAAAAAGATAAGGCCTCCAAAAATCTGGAAGGCCTCAAAACGTACATTCAGATATTTACTAAAAATTGTTTCGCCGCCCCATGCAAATAGCATGAACACGACAAAAGCAATCAAGCTTCCCTGAATCAGTGCTTTATTAAACACCTTTGTTTCTGAATGGCGGATTAGGCCAATCATATAAATGCTCATTAAAAATGGATTGAGCAAAGAGAAAAATAAAGCAAAAGAATGTAGATAAGGAGAAGCCATGCATTGTCCTCTTAAGCTTGTGGATCTGGGAACAAAGGTCGGTTCCCTGGGCTAATACGATTAATATGTAAGAACGTCATATGTCTTTCATATTTATCTAAAATGTCATTAATAACCTGTTCCTTACCGTAACCAACGAGGTCGTTATCTTGAGAACCATCATAAAGATAGGTTTCAAGTCGATAATAGAACTGTTTACCCCGTTTCACACGTTGACTGAAAATCGGTGCGCTATAGCGTACAGGCCAGATCTGGTAAACGAAGTTTTGTTCTTCTTCCAAATGAATAGTGAAGTCGAGATGGTAAAGCGTGTCTTCATCTTCGAGTAGCGTTTGCTGCACATCCACGTTCATTCCCTGTTTAATGAGTTCATCAGCAACGGCCTGAACTGCCGGTCGGCAGACGGTGTCCAACATGCGCAGAGTTTCAGTGGTTCCCGGATGATGCATCACTCGGGTTAAACGCTGTTTCCAATTCAAAATATCAACATTACCCACCACTGGAGCTGCATTCATACTGCGGCTAGCCTGCCTGTAATCTTCAAGCCTTAAGGACTTATAAAGTCCTGCCATGACAAGGAACATCACGAAACTAAACGGCAACCCCATAATAATGGTTGCGTTTTGCAAAGCCGTAATCCCGTTGGTCATCAGCATCGCTAGCGTGAGTAAACCAATCGCAATTGCCCAAAACACACTCAGCCAACGCGGAGCATCATTATCAATATGAGTTAACTTTGTGGTGAAGTTACCTAAAACCAGCGCTCCCGAATCAGCAGATGTCACATAGAACAAAAGCCCTGTTACGGTGGCAATTGAAGCAATAAACGTAAAGCCCGGATATTGTGCTAACAAATCATAAAAACCATGAGCTGGATTCGCCAACACAGTGGCAGCTAAGGTTTGGTTCCCTTCAAAAATAACGCTGTGCAACGCACTATTACCGAAAATAGATAACCACGTGATCGTAAATAAAAGCGGGATAATTAAAGTACCAGACACAAACTCACGAATGGTACGCCCTCTTGAGATACGCGCCAGAAAAAGTCCTACAAATGGAGACCAGGCAATCCACCATGCCCAGAAGAACAAGGTCCAGCTACTCATCCACTCTTTAGGCTGTTCAAACGCAAAACTTTGTAAGGCCAAAGACGGGAAACGACTTAAGTAATCACCAACATTTTGAACAAGGGCATTGAGTAAAAACTCAGTATTTCCCAAAAATAAGATAAACAGTAAAAGGCCAATCGAAACATAAATATTGATTTCAGATAAAATCCGCAGGCCTTTATTAACGCCTGATGTCACCGAAATAATACTAATACCAACCGCGACAGCAATCAGGATAAACTGCATCCAGATGTTTTCTGGTAATCCCAATAACACATGTAGCCCATAATTTAGCTGTACCACCCCAATCCCGCAGGTCGTTGCAATACCAAAAATTGTCCCGATAACGGCAGCTGTATCAACGCTATGCCCAATTACACCATTAATTCTTTGACCAAAAATTGGGTAGAGTGCAGAGCGAATGGTAAGCGGCAGATTATAACGATAGCTAAAATATCCCAATGACATGCCAATCAAGGCATACATACACCAACCAGTTAAACCATAGTGGAACAATGTCCAGACCATACTTTGGCGTGCTGCCTCATAGGTTTGACCTGCTCCGACTGGAGGTTGCATATAATGAGATAAAGGCTCAGCGACCGAGAAGAACATTAAATCGATACCGATACCGGCCGAAAACAGCATGGCAGACCAACTCAGTAAACTAAACTCAGGTTTTGAATGCTTAGGTCCTAATTTAATACTGCCATATCTTGAACAGGCAATAAAAATCACAAACGCCATGTAAAGTGTTGCGGCAAGCAAGTAATACCAACCAAAGGTTGAAGTTACCCACTGAAGTACGGTGTTCATGATTCGGTTTGAAAAATCGTTGAACAAAAACGTGACGAGAGAAAAAATTAAAATAAGTACAGCTGAAAAATAAAAAACCACACGGTTGAGCGGGTCTTTTTTAGATTTAGATAATGTTAAATCATCAACTGCTCTTGGATTATCTGTTGCCATACAATCCTCAAGGAATAAAAAATAAAAACAAAATATTTAATTTCGTCTTTTCACTCTTATTTAAAACAATGAAAAGACGACTTTAAACGCAAAAAAATAATATATAGATGTGATCGGTTGAGGTTATAAAACCTCAGTCACTTTATTCTGGTCACCATTCGATGGAACCGAAATGTCTTTTGAAACAGCTAACTGCTTTTTCACTAATTGAGGGTCAAAATCATCTTGCTTTAGCGCTTTGGCTAAGCCAAACATATAAAGCAAAATAATGACTGAAAATGGTAAACCACATAACACCACAGCACTTTGCATGGAGTTAAAACTACCGGCTAAAAGCAAGCCAATACTTACAATGGTAATTACCACAGACCAAAAGACGCGTAACCAGATCGGTGAATCACTATCATTGGTGCCCCCTTTTGAGGACAAATTAGCGATCATTAGTGTACCAGAGCCAACTGGTGTCAAAAATAAAACGAAACAAATTACAACAACAATGCCAGCAACATAAGGATTAAATGGCAGATATTCGAGTAGCTTAAATAAAGATAATGCCGGATCAGTTAAGACCATATCACCCAAAACTTTCTGTTTTTGGTTCAAGATAAAGTAAATTGCCGTATTTCCAAAAACCGAGATCCAAGCTAGCGTAAAGCCTAATGGAATCAGGCATACACCCAGAATAACTTCCCGAATCGTACGTCCTTTTGAAATACGGGCAATAAACATCCCTACAAAAGGTGCCCAAGCAATCCACCATGCCCAATAAAAGACTGTCCACGAACCTAACCAACCACTTGCCTTCTGGTTGTATAAATACATATCAAAGCTTTTACCAATAAAATTGCTTAGATAATCACCCGTATTTTGCACAAGACCATTTAATAAATGATTTGTAGGACCCGTTAAAAATACAAATAAAAGTAAGGCATACAGTAGACGTAAATTAATACGAGATAACCATGCCAGACCTTTTTCGATGCCGACCACTGTCGTAATCGTGGCAACAAACATCATGACCAAAACGGCAGTAATTAAGGTCACAGAGTTATCAGGAATTTGAGGAAGTAAATAGCAAATACCAGATACGAGTACCAAAGCACCAATTCCTAAATTGGTGACCAAGGAAATAACCGTTGCTAAAATTCCAAAACCATCAACAAAATCTCCCACCAAGCCATGAACACGCTCTCCAAAAATTGGATAAAGCGCTGAACGTAATGCTAAGGGCAGATCTTGTCTAAAAGCGAAATAACCTAGAGTGACTCCAAGCAATGCATAGAGTACCCAGCCATGAATCCCCCAATGCAAAAAGCTATAGGTCATGGCATTTCGTGCAGCTTGAATGGTTCCAGCCTCACCTTCTGGTGGCCTCAAGAAGTGATCAACAGGCTCGGCAACGCCATAATAAAGTAACGCAATCCCAATACCTGCCGAGAACAACATTGAAGTCCATGCCAAATAAGTAAACTCAGGTTTGTCGTCGTCTTTTCCTAAGGGTATTTGCCCCACTTTTGAAAAAGCAAGCCAAGCGACAAAGCCCAAACACAGCACAATAACCAACATGTAATACCACCCAAAAAAGTGATTTACCTGCTCTTGTACATAGGTCAGCCAAAACTGACTTTTTTCTGGAAACAGCACAAAAAGTAGGCCAAAAATGCCAATACTGATGGCCGAACTCCAAAATACAAAACGATTTAACCGAATATGGTCTGAAGAATATTTATCACTTTTCAACACCATCTTATTGCTCCTTGCAATCGGTGTATTTTCTCAAAATAACGTGATAAGTAATGTACTTATGCGCATCATCCTATCCTTAAGAATCTTTGATTTTACCTCTTTATTCCTAGAGGCAATCTTCAAAAATTCATTGATTTTTACATATCATACTTGTTATTGATTGAACGTTCAATCAATAACAAGTATGATAAAAAAAGTGCTATGATGCTCTGCAAGTTAACATGCTGAATTTAAAGCACCACTAAAAGTGCTGATGTGGAAAAACATGACAAAACGCAGAGTAAAACCAGAGCACGTGCGACGTGAAGAAATTATGAACGCTGCACTCGACGTAATTTATGAAGTGGGGTTATCCAATACCACCATTGCACAAATTGCAAAAAAAGCCGAGCTGTCGACCGGCATTGTCAGCCATTATTTTGGCGACAAACAAGGGTTGATCAATACCTGTATGCAAGAAATGTTAAATGTTCTGCGTCGTAAAGCCGAACAGTACAGAGCAGAAGCAGATTCGCATCCAGAGAGCCAAATTAAGGCCATTATCGACTCGAACTTTGACATTAGTCAGGTTAATGAAAAAGCAATGCGGGTCTGGTTAGACTTTTGGTCAGCGAGTATGCATGTACCAGACTTAAGCCGCTTGCAAAAGATTAATGATCAACGCCTGTACTCTAACTTGAAATTTTATTTTCTCAAGTTAATGAATGAACAACAGGCCAGTGTTGCCGCTAGAGGGTTGGCAGCATTGATTGATGGATTATGGTTACGAGGCAGTTTAAGCCGTCATAACGAGTTTGACAGCAATCTTGCCCGTTCCATTGCTTACGATTATGTACAAACGCAAGTTCAATTTGCGAACAAGCCTTTGCAGGAGAGACAAAATGAGTGATGCACAAGTTCATCAACTGTATATCCATGGACGCTACGTTAAAGCAACCAGTGGTAAAACATTTAATAGTATTAACCCTGCCAACGGCGAGACGATCGCAACTCTTCAGCAAGCATCTGAACAAGATATTGAAGCTGCTGTACAAAGCGCACAACAAGGACAAAAAATCTGGGCTGCCATGACAGCCATGGAGCGTTCACGTATTTTACGTCGCGCAGTCGACATTTTGCGTGACCGTAATGATGAACTTGCCCGTCTTGAAACGCTAGACACTGGTAAAGCCTACAGCGAAACATCTACCGTCGACATTGTGACTGGTGCAGATGTACTCGAATATTATGCAGGCCTTGCAACAGCTATTCAGGGTGAACAAGTTCCGCTTCGCGAATCAAGTTTCTTTTATACACGCCGTGAACCTTTAGGCGTGGTTGCAGGTATTGGTGCCTGGAACTATCCAATTCAAATCGCTTTATGGAAATCTGCCCCTGCCCTTGCTGCTGGCAATGCCATGATTTTCAAACCTAGTGAAACCACCCCTCTTACTGCATTTAAACTTGCAGAAATCTATACAGAAGCTGGCTTACCAGACGGCGTATTCAACGTAGTTCAAGGGCCAGGCCGTGAAATTGGTCAGTGGTTAACTGAACATCCAGTAATTGAGAAAATCTCATTTACAGGTGGTGTTGAAACTGGCAAAAAAGTCATGGCAAGCGCTGCTGGCTCTACACTTAAAGAAGTCACCATGGAACTTGGTGGTAAGTCTCCACTGATTATTTGTGAAGATGCCGACCTTAATCGCGCAGCAGATATTGCTGTCATGGCGAACTTCTTTAGTTCAGGCCAAGTTTGTACCAACGGTACACGTGTTTTTGTTCCAAAATCTCTTTTAGCCGATTTTGAAAAAGCCGTTGTAGAGCGTGTAAAACGTATTCGCATTGGTGACCCAATGGCTGAAGAAACCAACTTCGGTCCACTCACCAGCTTCCCTCATATGGAAAAAGTTTTGTCTTTCATTGAGTCAGGCAAACAACAAGGCGCTAAAGTCTTAATTGGTGGTGGACGTGCAACAGAAGGTGACCTTGCTAAAGGCGCTTATGTACTACCGACGGTATTTAGCGACTGCAATGACCAGATGGCAATTGTTCAAGAGGAAATTTTTGGACCAGTCATGAGCATCTTAAGCTACGAGACTGAAGAAGAAGTGATTCGTCGTGCTAACGACACCACCTTTGGTTTAGCTGCTGGCGTTGTCACTCAAGACATTAGCCGCGCTCATCGCATTATTCACCAAATTGAAGCTGGTATTTGCTGGATTAACACTTGGGGTGAATCGCCTGCCGAGATGCCAGTGGGTGGCTACAAACAATCTGGTGTAGGCCGTGAAAATGGTCTAACCACGCTTGGGCACTATACCCGTATCAAATCTATTCAAGTTGAACTTGGCGATTATCAAAGCATTTTTTAATGCATCAATTGCCTTAAACACTTCAACCTAAATCACATATGCAGAGCAATCTTTATAGATTGCTCAGGCAAACTGTTAGTAAAAAAAGGATAGTTATGAATATTAAAGAATATGATTACATTATCATTGGCGCAGGATCTGCCGGAAATGTACTTGCTGCACGTCTTACTGAAGACAAAGATATCACCGTTTTATTATTAGAAGCTGGTGGACCAGATTATCGTTTGGATTTTCGTACCCAAATGCCGGCAGCTTTGGCCTACCCTCTTCAAGGTCGTCGCTATAACTGGGCTTATTTAACCGACCCTGAACCGCACATGAACAACCGTCGTATGGAATGCGGTCGTGGTAAAGGTTTAGGTGGCTCATCTTTAATTAATGGTATGTGCTATATCCGTGGTAATGCAATGGATTTAGAACAATGGGCAACCCATAAAGGCCTAGAAAACTGGTCTTATGCCGATTGTTTGCCATACTACAAAAAAGCTGAAACCCGTGATATTGGCGAAAATGACTACCATGGCGGCAATGGCCCTGTGTCAGTTGCTACACCTAAAAATGGCAATAATGTGTTGTTCCATGCCATGGTTGAAGCTGGCGTACAAGCAGGTTACCCGCGTACCGATGACTTAAATGGTTACCAGCAAGAAGGTTTTGGTCCAATGGACCGCACGGTAACGCCTAAAGGTCGCCGTTCAAGTACCGCACGTGGTTATCTGGATATGGCAAAAGGCCGTCCTAACCTCACCATTCTGACTCATGCAACGACTAATAAAATCTTGTTTAATCAAAAACAAGCCGTGGGTGTTGAATACATTATCGGGGCTGACCAAAACAACTTACAACGTGCTTTGGTTAAACGCGAAGTCTTACTGTGTGCAGGTGCAATTGCTTCACCACAAATTTTACAGCGCTCTGGTGTGGGTGAAAGTACTTTCTTAAAATCAATGGACATTGATGTCGTTCATGATTTGCCGGGTGTAGGTGAAAACCTGCAAGACCACTTGGAAATGTACCTACAATATAAATGTAAGCAACCCGTTTCTTTATACCCTGCCTTGAAATGGTATAACCAACCTGCAATTGGTGCTGAGTGGTTATTTAATGGAACAGGTATTGGCGCAAGTAACCAGTTTGAAGCAGGCGGATTTATTCGTAGTTCAGATGAGTTCAAATGGCCAAACATTCAGTACCATTTCTTGCCAGTTGCTATTAACTACAATGGTAGTAATGCAGTAAAAGAGCATGGTTTTCAGGCACACGTTGGTTCAATGCGTTCGCCTTCACGTGGCCGTATTAGACTTAAATCAAAAGATCCGTTTGAGCATCCAAGTATCTTGTTTAACTATATGTCGAGTGAACAAGACTGGCGTGAGTTCCGTGATGCGATTCGTATCACTCGTGAAATCATGCAGCAACCTGCTCTTGATCCATATCGTGGTGAAGAAATTAGTCCGGGCAAACATTTGCAAACAGATGCAGAGCTTGACGACTTTGTTCGTAACCATGCAGAAACGGCCTACCATCCGTCTTGTAGCTGTAAGATGGGTGAAGATGAAATGGCTGTCGTGGATGGTCAAGGGCGCGTCCATGGTATGCAAAGCTTACGTGTGGTTGATGCCTCGATCATGCCGCTTATTATTACCGGTAACTTAAATGCAACCACCATTATGATTGCCGAGAAAATTGCAGACCAAATTCGTGGACGTGAAGCATTACCACGTTCAACTGCACCATTCTATGTAGCCTCATAAAATCTTAAAGGGTATATTTCTTATGCAGAAATATACCCTTAATTTAATATTTATAATCCAAGCATTAATAAGAACGATGTATGACAGAAAATAAGCTCTTCAAAAAAAGCTGTTTTACATCAATATGGCATGAAACAAAAAATCATCTATCTTTATATACGTATATTCTTCAAATGATTTAACTTTAATCAAATAAAATTTATTAATTATATTTCAAATAGTTAATTAAAAATAATTATTGAAAATTATCTTATTAAAGCTCAAATTGATCAAATATAAATCATATTTATGATATTGATGAAACCCATTTATTATAAAAATTGTCTTGTCAATGCAAAATTGGTCTAAAATATAGAGTGTTTGCGATAATCCCAAGTAATTTTATTTTTTTATAAGTTCTCTGATTTTGAGAATTTACTTCGCATTTATATCCATTTTGTCTGGATACGCTGTCTAGGTTTCCTCACACCTTAAGTGACTCAAATAACTTATTTTAAGGTCCCCCTTACATGAAAAAGTTTTTGAAATACCTTCTGGTATTAATCATTCTTATTTTAATTGCAGGTATCGTTTTCTTGTTTAGACCGACGACGTCAAAACAAGTTCAAACTGCAAAAGATGAGCCAGTTGTTGATGCCGTTCTTGTTGGCGGCGGCATCATGAGTGCCACTCTCGGTACTTATTTCACTGAGCTTGAACCAAACTGGCAAATTCGTATGTATGAACGTCTTGACCAAGTTGCTCAAGAAAGTTCAAACGGCTTTAACAATGCCGGAACAGGCCACTCTGGCTTTATGGAAATGAACTATACCGAAGAAAAAAACGGTAAGATGGAAATTGTCAAAGCTGAAAAAGTTGCTTCTCAATTTGAAGTTGCTAAACAGTTTTGGTCATATCAGGTAAAACAAGGCGTTTTAGCTGAACCTAAATCATTCATTAACCCAGTTCCGCACATTGCTTTCGTTTGGGGCGATAACGTTCAATTCTTAGAAAAACGTTATGCTGCAATGATTCAAAGCCCGTTGTTCAAAGGTATGAAATTTACTGAAGACCCAGCTGTTATTAAACAATGGGCGCCTTTAGTGATGAACGATCGTGACCCTAGTCAAAAAGTTGCAGCGACCCGTATGGATGTTGGCTCTGACGTAAACTATGGTTCTATCACTAAACAATTAGTGAATCGTTTAGACCAAAACCCTAATTTCAAATTACAGACTTCAACCGAAGTGACTGGCATCAGCCAAAATGATGACAAAACTTGGACTGTGTCTTTCAAAAATTTGAAAACTGGTAAAGTAGATCACGTTAAAACGCGTTTTGTATTTATTGGTGCAGGTGGTGCAGCAGTTAAATTATTGCAACTTACTGGTTTACCAGAAGCGAAACAATATGCTGGCTTCCCTGTCGGTGGTGAGTTCTTAATTACTGACAACCCAAAAATTACTGCAGAACACACAGCAAAAGTTTATGGTCGTGCTGAATTAGGTGCGCCTCCAATGTCTGTGCCACATATTGATACGCGTTATATCGACGGTAAAAAATATGTATTGTTTGGACCATTTGCTACGTATTCAAACAAGTTCCTGAAAAATGGTTCTCAGCTTGATTTACTTGCATCAACTAACAAAAACAACGTTTTACCAATGACCACTGTTGGTTTGGAAAATCTTGATCTTGTTAAATACTTGGTTAGCCAAGTCATGATGTCAGATGAAGACCGTCTAAATGAACTTCGTAAATACTACCCAGATGCGAAAGCTGAAGACTGGCGTTTAAGCCAAGGTGGTCAACGTGTTCAGATCATCAAAAAAGAACCGGGTAAACCAGCTACACTCCAATTCGGTACAGAAATCTTTGCGTCTAAAGATGGTGCTGTAACTGCATTGTTAGGCGCGTCTCCGGGTGCTTCGACTTCTCCATATATCATGCTCAACTTGCTTGAAAAAGCTTTCCCTGAGCAAACTGAAGGTAAATGGAATCAGAAGCTTCATGAAATTGTTGTTTCTTATAAACAAGACCTAAGCAAAGATCCTGTATTACTCGACAAAGTTCGTCAGTACACAAGTTCTACACTTGGCTTGAACTATACATCTCCGTTTAAAGCGGCAAACGATGAAACTGCTGCTGCCCCTGTTGCAAAAGCAAACTAAGTTTGATGATGTATAAGTAAAATTCCAAAAGGATGAATTTCGATTCGTCCTTTTGTTTTTTAAGACCTCAGTTGAAATATTTAGATTAGCTATGACGCCTTTAAACTCATCATCCCGCCTCTTTTCATTTTGTTTTAAGCTCGTGCTTGTTGTGCTACTGGCTTATCTGTTGGTAAGCGGTTTTTATATGTGGATGATTGGCGGCACAGCTATTTATGTAAGTTCAGCCGTGTTACTTGCCATCACTGCTTATGCATTTAAGCTCGGCAAATATCAAAAACTATTTTCAATTTTAAATCTACTAATCAGTGCTGTCTCAGTCTACTTCAGTACCACTCATTTATTTTTCTCTCCTATTCAATTCTTTATATTTTTACCGGCTCTGTTTTTTTTGTCATTGGCGTTTACTCACTTAAAAAAAATTCGAAGCCTATATAAAGCTTTAATATTAATCAGCTTATTGATTTGGTCAGGCATACATTTTAGTCAACTTGAGCAACTTAAAGCCTATTATAAAACTCAGCACACTGGGGAAAGTTGGCAACAATATGGCGCACTTTAAGATTGTTTTTTAGTCTATAGCTGTATATAAATAAGTCTTCTTTTTCACATGAAGTTCATCAGTAAAATTGAACATCATATACAGAATTCCTTTTAAGAAAAAATATTCATAACAATCTAATTTATTTAGAAATATATCGAGCATATTAGCGATTGAATACGCCCCTTCTACACGCTAGATTACTTAAATATTTTTTCTCCCTTTATGTTGTAATTTATGAAAATTTTAGAT
The DNA here is from genome assembly GCF_031799005.1 of Acinetobacter sp. V102_4. Lineage (NCBI taxonomy): Bacteria > Pseudomonadati > Pseudomonadota > Gammaproteobacteria > Moraxellales > Moraxellaceae > Acinetobacter > Acinetobacter sp. V102_4. The sequence continues at coordinate 215,503 of NZ_JAVQNR010000053.1, forward strand.
GGCGGTTTAGGCCGTGAATTGGCCCGTCGTGGCGCTCCATTTCGTCAACCAGAGTGGTCTGCGCTCGCACTCATTGAAGCGCCTGAAACAGTAAAAGAAGTACATCTCGATTTTATCAACGCTGGTTCAGAAGTCATTACCACCAATAACTATGCTGTTGTACCGTTTCATATTGGGCAAGAACGCTTTGAAACTGACGGTATTCGTTTAATTCAAGTTGCCATCGAACAAGCAAAAAATGCAGTTAAAGAAAGCGGCAAAAATGTCAAAATTGCAGGCTGCTTACCACCTTTATTTGGTTCTTACCGTGCAGACCTTTTTCAAGCTGAGCAGGCTAAAGACCTTGCTGAACCAATCATTAATACATTGGCACCAGAGGTAGATTTCTGGTTAGCAGAAACTCAATCGTGCTTAAAAGAAGTCGAAACAGTGCATGCCTTATTACCAAAAGATGGTAAGGACTATTGGGTATCGTTTACCCTGCAAGACGAAATTACACAAGAACAAGCCTTACTCCGCTCAGGCGAAAACATGCAACAAGTGGCTGATTTTATAAAACAGTCAAATGCCAACGCGGTTTTGTTTAACTGCTGCCAGCCTGAAGTAATCTTGCAAGCCATTAATGAAATTAAAGGACTCATTCCAGAGTCTGTACAAATTGGTGCCTATGCCAATGCATTCCCGCCACAAGATGAAAGTGCTACTGCCAACGATGGTCTTGATGAAATTCGTAAAGACCTTGATGCTCCTGCTTATCTTGGTTTTGCCAAGCAGTGGCAGCAAGCAGGTGCAAGTTTAGTGGGCGGTTGCTGTGGTATTGGTCCAGAACATATTGCTGAACTCTCTCAATTTTTTAAAGAATAAATACCATGTCTGCTGCCAAAATTGGATTGTTGTCTCTTACAGCGCTGGTCTTTAGTTCTATGGTGGGGTCAGGCGTATTTAGCCTACCCCAAAATATGGCTCAGGTTGCCAACGGCTCTGCCCTTCTTGTTGCATGGCTCATTACCGGAGTCGGCATTATTTTCTTAGCCCTCACGCTATTACATTTAACTCGCCAACGACCAGATCTAGACGGTGGTATTTATAACTATGCGCGTGAAGGTTTTGGTGACCTGATTGGGTTTTGCTCTGCTTGGGGCTATTGGTTATGTACCACCATTGGTATTGTCGGTTATGTCGTGATTGCCTTTTCGGGCGTTGGCATGTTTACCGACAGCAAAGACCATATTATTTTTGGTGAAGGTAATACGCTTTATTCACTGATTGGCTCAAGCATTTTTGTATGGCTTGTACACTGGTTAGTGAGTCGAGGCATTAAAGAAGCGGCAATTGTGAATTTACTGGCGACCATTGCCAAAATCATTCCAATGGTGGTTTTCATCTTCTTTACCTTCATTGCCTTTAAGTTTGATTTATTCAAGCTCAACTTAAATGACTTCTCTTTAAAAGTTCCACTTTGGCAGCAAGTGAAAGACCTGATGCTAATTACCCTTTGGGTATTTACCGGTATTGAAGGTGCTGTGGTTTTATCATCGCGTGCAAAAAACCGTTATGACATTGGTAAAGCGACCATTTTGGGTGTGTTACTGGCATTAACTTTTTATGTAATGGTGACAGTATTGGCCTATGGCGTGGTCAGCCGTGAAGCACTTGCTGGCATGCATAACCCATCAATGGCAACCATTTTACAGCAGCTCATCGGTTTGCCAGGCACTATCGTTATTACCATCGGCCTTATTATTTCTGTTGCTTCGTCTTATTTAAGCTGGACTTTATTTGCAACTGAAATTCCATATTTGGCAGCAAAAAATGGTGCATTCCCAAAATTATTTTTAAAGAATAATCAGAATAATGTGCCGATTTCATCGCTTTGGCTCACCACTCTGGTCGTGCAAGGCGCATTGATTGCCGTGTATTTTTTCAATAAAAACTACACCCAACTTTTATTGATTTCATCGGTAATGATTTTACTGCCTTATTTTCTGGTGTCGGCTTTTTATCTTAAAGAATCGATTCGCCACAAACGTACCCCACATATTGCCATTGCAAGCGTCGCTTCAATCTATGCGCTTTGGTTACTCTATGCAGCAGGATTAGATTTATTGCTCCTGTCTGTGGTCTTGTATTTGGTCGGCTTGGTTATTTTTTCAATCAGCTACTTTGAGCACAAAAAATCGCTCAAACAAAATCAGCTAAATTAAGTATTTCAACCACTGCTGACCCATTTCAGCAGTGGTTGTCTAAAAACAAAAATTCTATTTTGAAGGCTGTGACTGCTTAAGATGCAACCGTAAAATACGGCGTAATTCTAAAATCGCCTCTGGGCTAGTTTGAATTGAATGCCCACCTTTAATAATCAGTTCCGACTGTTCACCACCTAAATGTGAACTTTGATAAGGCACAATTCCATCGCTGCTTTTTAACTTATCAGTTGTCCCATTAATATTGCCCATAATTGAGTGATAGACCACGTTAGACGATGGTTGAATGGCTTGCGTAAGCTGCATAAAGTTGGAAGAACGACTTAAATTACTCGCGCCATTTTCAATTAAACCTTTTCTGAGTTTCGTATTTTTCTCATCTCTCATTTCGACTGCAATAAAAAAGTCAGCAGGTAAACGAATAACACGGCGGGCAATTTGGGTAAACCATCGGTCAGCGTAGTCTGTACCATGATGTGGCGCCGAAACAAAAACAACCCGCTTAAAATAAGGCAAAGCTTTGAACTGAAAACGCTCTTTAATCACTGGATTTTCTTTTAAACGATTTAACTGCGCTTCATTCATTTTTTGCATGGCTTGCTCTGAAACATCAGCAACGCTTACTAATAAACGGCTAATGACTCCGCCCATACTATGCCCAACCAACACGGCATCGTGCGCAGCATAGCTGTCTTTAGCAATGTTTTGAAAAGCTTGATTCAGCAATGAATAAATCTGAAAACGACTTTCAAAAATCGGCATATTGGTTGAATAAAACACCTGCCAAACTTGATAGTTTTGTCTTAATTCGGCATCGCCCATAATGTCATTGGTTAGGCTCACCCACGCCTCTGGGCTACTTGCCAAGCCATGAACAAACACAATGATTTTCTTATTGGGGTTAAAAGGTTCCAGCATATATAAATGCGGCATGATTAAATTGGATTCTTTATTAATTAAAGACCAGTAGCCTGCTGCACCTAAATTATATTTCGATAGCCAAAGTCCATAAGGCGCCGAATAATTTGCAGTGAGTGGATAGTCCACACCTTCAACTTTTACACGGTCTTGTCGATATGGATCGAACATCGCAATTTCTAACTCTGCCCCTGCAATCACCTGATCAGCTGTTGCTGTTTGTTTTGGGTAAGCAATGGCTGTGACTGGAAAGAAGCGCGGTAAATGAATATTAGGATTGGTTTGATGAGCGTAAAAAGCATCGGGGTCTAAAATGAAGCCATGATTTACATCATTTTCTTTACGCCCGACAATAAACTCTGCCCCTAAGCCATCTTTACGGTTAACGGTATTAAAGCCAGAAAAATTCATGTTATAGCTAGAGCGAAAAGTATCGACTTCAATTTTTTGTACATCTACGGCATGGTCAAAATTGACGTGGTACTCATGCCCATCTGCTTTCAGCAGCGGTGGAAAACGATGCGTATTTAAATGATTAAAATACGTGGTCATTAACTTCGACAAAGCCACGTTATAAAAAATACGCACCTGATTTTGGCGATGGTCAAATACCCGATCGAACGGCGACTCTTCAGAGTCGAATAAATACACATAGCTATAGCGCAAGCTTTTATCGAACAAAGCTAACTCTTGCTCAACACAATTTTTACTTTTATTAATAGCATTACACTGGCTGCCACGCCCAACATCTAAAGCCTTAGCTAAGTAAATTTCACTCAGCGCAGCATAGCGTTCTTCTCGACTGCTATTTTCAGACAAGCTTTGAATTTTAATTAAACAATCATCAAAATTTTGCAGACAAGATTTTTCGTCTTTTTTAACTAAATACAGCAAGTTTTGAGTTTGATGACTTAAGGTGCCGTCAGTCAGAATACTTTCATTCTTACTTTTTAAAGCATTACTTAAATTACTTTCTTTTAAATTAATGACCTGACAGCCACTGAGCAAAGCCATTATTGTTATCATTGAATAATGGTAAGACTTTGTCATTCTGCATTCCTTAATCGAATGTATTCCCCATTAGGTCATTATGCCTGTAAAGCAATGAACGAACAATTTTAGCTCAGCTTCCGTTTTCCTTTATTGCGAAAAAAAGCCTGAACTCACTGTAATTCAGGCTCAATGGTTATGTATTTCAATCAAGCTTGGTTGAACTTTTGCTGTGAAGCTAAATAAGAGAAATACAAAATGGGTAAGATAAACGGCGCTACACTCCAAAAATCAAAATAGACATAGAGTATCGCTCCCAAGAAAGCACCAATCACAAACCCAATCACAATACTGGCGCTTTTTAGAAAACTTGCTCGATTGGCTGCATTATTATTTTTAAGTAAGTTAGCAATATCAATACCCAGCTGTGTGGTATTGCCCGTCATCATGGTACTTGGGCTAATATTTTTAATCAGCGTTTTGCTTGAAGTATTACGAATAGCTAAGGCAATTAAACCCAACCCACCTGTCAATGCTACAGTAATTGCATCGGCATTTTTAAAAGGTTCGAAATAAAGCCCTGCAATCATAAAAGCAGATAGAAAGATGGCTTCAAATAAAAATAAATAAGACAGCGTTTTGTGCTTCATCTGACTACGGTCAATTAAAAGTTTTGTAATCACAACTGTCACAATGAACAAAGGAATCGCAGCAAGCTTAATCCATAAACCAGAGCCGCCTTTAACCCATGCCGCCCCTGCCAACACTAAGTTTCCTGTAACATGAGCGGTAAAAAAGCCAAACAATGCAATAAAGCCAATGGTATCAATCGCCCCACCAACCATAGTTAGTAAAACAGGATCTCGACATATCGCCCATGTACTTTCTGTTTCTTTTTTAATTGGGGTATCTACCATATAAAATATCCTGTTAAATTAAAGTTTTAAAGCAATTAAGTTGTATATAAATGATTTAAAAATGAATAATGCTTAAATGTTTATGAAAGCAAAAAAAGATGTAAAAAAATAGGGTGTGTAATGTCGTAACACTGTCTTTAAAATAGCAACAATCAAAATTGTCTATTTTAAGGACAATAAAACAGTGATCATCTTCAAATCAATTTGACCTCTAAAACAGTTCTAACTATGATGAAGCCGCAAGTTGATATCAACTGATTTTGAACCTGAAAAAGTTATGCCAAAATATGGATAATGAAAAAAACAATCACGAGTAGATATATGTCACTTTATAATTATTCAGTTCTTTTAGGCGGATTATTATTTGCATCTATTGCCTTTGCAGGTCAGAAAACTAATGCTCAACGTGATTTCTATTTAAAATGTATGGCAGCAGGTCATAGCCGTGCAAGTTGTACATGTATTTATCACCGCTTAGAACGTCAATATTCCCCTAAACTGATGCTTAAACTTGGAAGCTTAAGTTTACAAAGCCCCGAAGTACCACGTGATTTTGTGAAAACAATGAAACGTACTATGCAACAGTGCCAATCTTAAATCTTCAATTTTTTAACCACATCCAAATTAATACCCCAGCCATACATAAAATTGCCGGATAGACAAACCACGGATGTGGAATGGTCCAAATCATAAGCCCCGCAGCCAAACTCATACTAACTGTCGAGATGTATTTTGCCTTTTTAGGAATACGCCGATGTTCCTGCCACTCGCGAATGATTGGACCAATATAACGATGATTTCGAAACCATTGATGAAGTTTTTCAGAGCCTCGAGCCGCAAAGAAAACAGCCAAAATTATAAAATCAACGGTGGGTAAACCCGGAATAAAAATACCCAATATGCCAAGTGCAATACACGACCAAGCCAAACCAATAAACACCCAACGCGCCCAAATAGAACGAGCAAGCTGACTGACTGGTTGAGCGGGTGCTAACGACTGCTCATGTTTTACAATTACATTTACTTGATTGAGTTTATCCATATCGGGTATTCCCTTTATCCACTTTTTATTATTTCAATGTATCGAGCTGATCAAGCGCTTGACCAAAATATCCAAAGGCATCTAACGCCCCTTGAACGACTCGGTCTTGCTGGGTTTGGTCAAATCCTGTTTCATCAAGTGCTTGTACAAAACGCTTCCAGACTTTAGCGCGCCCTTCGGGATAGGCAGCTAAATTACGCGCAGCAAACGTTTCAGAAAACCCTAAATGTTTTTGGGCCTCTTTAAATAAAAATGCAGCCCCTAAGGTTGAACCTTCAGACACGTAAATCCAGCCTAAAGCTTCGGGTAGTTGTACGTTTTCACTGTGTAATTGCTGTTCATTAGGTTGAATACCCAAATCATTTAAATCGGCAAGTGCTTGTTTTGAGCGACCACGAATATCGAGGTCCGGAATCAGTCCTGCCACACCCTCTTTTTCAAAAAGATGTTCAATTTCGCGCTGAAAGTAATATTGAGACAACGTAAATTGTGCGTATTTTTCTTTACTTGAAAATACCTTTGCCTCTGACATTAATTGATGCATACGTTCATGTTCGGCAGCGGTTTCTTGTTTCAAACGTAAAGACAAGCTGTTACTAATGATTTGTTCTGTAGATGAGTTCATCATCTTTCTCCTGCAAAATGGATATGGCTCATCGGTTAACGGCCCCGATTGAGTTTGAGTTGGACTGGAAAATCCACAACAATAGTCACGGCGCGACCGTTAATTTTGTGGGGTTTAAATCTGGATTTACGTGTAGCTTGCATGACCCGTTCATCAAGGCTGGCAATGCCCGAACTTTGACGTAATTGGATGTCGATCGGCTGCCCTTTTTCATTAATGCGAATCCGAAGCTCAACCAAACGATTTTGTTGTTTTAACTCGCGGTCATCATAGTCAAGCCCGCCAAAACTCAGTACATCCACACTACTCACCTGAACAACGTCATCATGTTCAACTTGAGTGCTAGGTGCTTTGGAATATTCTTGCTGCATTGCGGGTGTTTTGACACCGCCACTTTTGGTTTCGCTATTGCTGCTTTGTAGCAAATGCTCAGTTTGCGTTTGTTCAAGGTCAGTCGAACTGGGCTCTTTATCTGTATGAGCCACTCGTCTTTCTCTAGGCTGCACTGATTGAAGTGGAGCTGAATTACTTAAACTCGTTTTTGATTGTGCTTGCTGTTTGTCACTTAAATTATTTTGCACCACCTCTTTAGAGGCAGTTTTTGACGCTAATGTTTGAACATTTTTAGGCGAGTTTTTTGATTCTTCAGGTACAGAGGAGACCGAACTATTTAACGTAGATTTAGGAGTTAAACTTTTTTCGATAGGCTTACTTTCAGTCTGGTCATTTGATGGCTTTTTAGCAGGTGCCAGCGACACAAAACTTACTTTTAATGCATCTACTTTGGGTGATGTCGCAAAAGTATAAGGTTCAATTAAATGACTCAGCATCCAGACAACAAACACATGCAGACCAATCACCACGACTACGGTTAAGCACTTATAAAAATGCTTCGGCCCTTGTGGTAAAGGCAACATAACAATCAGCTTATGTGTAGGAAATAATGATTTTGATTTCATGACTTATTCCCTAAAAACGATGCTCAAGCTTGAGACTAATGTTGTGTTTATCGTAGGAATACAGCCAATCGACATTGCTTTTATTTTGGTTGTAACGGTAGGTTAAATTGGGTGTCATGCCATAAAACTCAAAGCGCGGCATTTGCACAACAAAGGTATAGTTCTGTTCAAAATCATGACGGCGTGCCAAGAAAGTTTCTGCGTATTTATCAAACAGGCGCCAACGGTAGGAACTTAACAAAGTGGTGTTAAATCCTGTGCTCCAAGATTTGCTTAAGCCCAACCGCACACCTTGCTGCTGGTAGGCAGCCATATATTTTTCTTGGGTCGAATGGTCGACTACATCTAAACCACCAAAAACAGTCCACTGATCTGGAAAAATCTTCCAGAAAGTGGCGAAGGCCGAACTTTCTACGCCATCTAGAGTTTTATATTTCTGATAATTTAAATCTTTACTTTCAGCTTCAAGCTTAAAGGCTTTATCTGCCGAGATAAAATGCATCCACTCGGCACGTGCACCCCACGCATTGTAAAGACCATCATTGCCATAACGTTTATGTTCAAAAAGCGGACTCACCCCAATTTGATTTTTTAAGTCAAAGTAGCTGTAGCCTGCATTAATGTTAATGGTAGATTCATTAAATGCCGCGTGGTCGTTATAGGACTGTCCAAAAGCCAACGCACGTAAAGCCACGCCATGAGGCCCCTTAATCGCATAGCGTTTAATCAGACTAGCTTCATAATCTAAACCCGTTGCCGATTCGGCTTTAGGCGTCCCACGGGTAACTTGCTCAATCGGGATAATATTACCGTCACTATCTTTGCCATAAAGCGTCCATGTTTTGCTCTGTTCAGAAGAACTATTTAAATTACTGACATAGGTGTAACCTGCTGAAACAGAGCCTTGCCAAGAGTCTCGTTTTTTTAATGCCTGAACAAAGGTATTCACTGTTGTTAAAACCCCAGACGGGATTACCGCAGGGTCACTTTGTTTAAGTTGGTCTTGAATAGAAATAAAAAGGCGTGCTGCTTCCTTATTCTTCTGTTGTTCAAACAGCACGCGCGCTAACTCAAGTTCACAAATTAAGTTATGTGGTTGTTGTTTTAAGCTGCTTTGAAATTTTTGTTCAGCCAATTTCAGTTGACCCTGAGAACGTGCAACTGCCCCTTCGGCAAAGTCGGTTAAAGCCCGATCGTAGCCAACATATTTCTTATAATGTTCTAAATAAACTGTGGCTTTGAGCCACTGTTTTTGCATGACTGCCAAATATAACGCTTTGGCAAGATCATTCTGGTTTTGCTCAACACTATATTCTTGTCCATTAATTTGAAGTTTAGGTAATTGCTCGGTACTACGAATGGTTCCCTGCTCGTGAAACTGGCGCTGTTCTTGTAAAAGCGTTTGATCCAAGCTTTGATTGAGACGAAGCTGTGTGTCTTCGTCGGCATATAAAAATGGACAACTCAACAATGTCAGACAGCACAAAAGCGTTCGTTTCATAAAACAATAAACCTGAAGCAACCAAGCAAAAGCCAAAAAACAAAAGGAACCTACGTGTGTAGATTCCTTTTGAATTCATTAATTTTTAGCACCGCCAAATGCAGTGTTGTAAGACACGTTATCAAACTGGGCAATACCCGCTAAAGCCGAAGCATTTGCACCGAAGAATTGACCTTGCACCACACCAGAGTTGTCGACACCAGCCGTACCATTAGCCGTTGCCAAACCTGCAAACGCAGCAGTACCCGGGTTAAATGCCACACCATCTAGGCTTAATGATGAAACAGCTGTACCTGTTCCTGTAAGCGTTCCTTCAAGTGTTCCCGCGCCATAATTTGCCGTGAACGTACCACTTAACAAATTGCTTCCAGAACCATTAATCCCTGCAACCGTATAAGTTGCAGTACCCGCAGTTGGAACAGTGGTATTGGTGTTATCACCCGCATAGTAAACGGTATGGCTCGCGCTTGCCGGTGTGTCGCCCGCTTTCCACCATTCACCAAAATAGACTTCCTGCGTACCGACCTGACCAAAGTTAAAATTACCTAATGCACTGTGTGAAGGTGGCATTGCAGACACTGGAATATGCGAAATATTAAAGGTTTTACTGCCAACCGTTACATTGGTATTACTCGTTCCCTGAGCAGCAAAAGCCTGAGCCAAACCTTTTAACGAACTAAAACCTGTAAAAGCGTTATATGGCGCACCCGCAGCTTGAACCGATACCGCTGCTACACCACCCGGATGGCTTGCATTGGCAGCAGCACCGATTTTGATGTTACTTTCATTACTCGAAATACCATCAATACCTGCATAAGCAAATGCAGTTGAACAAGCAACGAGACCCAAGAACAATTGAGAGATTTTCATTTGTTGTTACTCCATCTTTTTTAAAACTAAGTTATTGTTTAATTTAAAATAACGATTTCGCTATTTTTAGTTTATTGAGTAGGCCCAGCTGCAAACCTACTCAGTTTTTTTGTAAATAATAATCATTCAATCTTATTATTTACCGTTATCTGACTCCCCTTTTATGTATGTGTAGAGGGAATCAAATTCTGTTTAAAATTTGGTGGTCCAACTGATTTTCATCGTTCGGCCAGGTGCAGCCATGGCACTGCGAGTTAAAGGATCGATATAAAACTGGTTAGAAAGATTACTGCCGACAAATTCAACGGTGTTGTAGTTATCGACCTGATAACGCGCATAGGCATCAAAAATCCACGTGTCATCCCACGCCAAAGGCACATTGAGGTAATAGCCTTTATTGACGCTAGCATCATTGTTTTTGCGTAGCGGGCTTTCATAAGCTTTATAGAATGTTGCACGTGCACCGAGCTCTAACTTTTCATCTAAAAAGCGTACGCCAAGCAAACCGTGGAAACTCAGTTCAGGTGTAGCCATGGTCACCAAGTAACCATTTGGGAAACCATCATCGACACAGCGCTGATATGGTTCACGAAACTCAAGGCCCTGCTCGGTTTGAACCGTGCCGCCTAAAATCATTTTGTTAATGGCACTATTGGTATCACACACTTCATTTTTTAAGTTATAAGCCACGCTCAAGTCTGTGAAAAAACCGCCATTATCAAAACGACTTTGTAACTCTAAACCTGACAGCTTTTGCTCATCCATATTGGTAAAAATAAGGTTTTGATCACGCTCAATCACATTTTTGGTTTTGTTGTAGTAATAGGCGAGCTTAATGTCGGCATTACGCGCTGTACTGAACCAATCACGCATGTCATAGACATAACCCACTTCGTAATTAAAAGCGTGTTCAGGTTTGATTGTTTGATATGGCAACATGGCAGAAAAACCAACAGTGCTTTCAAACAAACTTGGTAAGCGATATTCCTCTGCATAGCGTGCATAGATTCTGCTGTTTGGCGTGAGGTGAATTGAGGCACCTAACTGCGGTGCCCAGCCGCTATCTTTAACTTTGTCGGCAGACTCAACCGGAACTTGGTCAACCACCGACATAAAATTACCGCCAGTTACGACGTACTTTTGTCCAGAGGCATTGAGCTGGTTTAAAGGATTATCAGCAAGCGACAATTGCCCATTCGCATCTGCTTTCCAGCTCAGCGTATTTTTCTGTGACCAGATCATGTTATACAACGTGCTCTCTGAGGCAGGCACGGTATCGAGCTGCCCATCCCAATCAGGATTTTTTGTGGCATAGCGCTGTTTTAAAACATTGATTAAACGCTGCTGAGTCGAGGTGTAACTCTCAGGCATAGTCTGATATTCAAAGGTATATTCTTTAAGCCTACTTTTTTTGGTAAACAGCGGATTTAAACTCGGGTCAATCTCGCTCTGCAAAGACTTATTTAAAAAGTCATCAACAGCCCAATACGAGCGATAACGCATGCCCGCATCAAAACTTAACCAAGACAGCGGTCGATAATTAAAATTAAAGTCGAAAGTTTTTTCCTCACGGCGCCCTGCCCGTGGTAATGCCTGATAGAGCGAATAACTTGGGCCAAATTCACCATACACATCATCAGACGTCAGCTTTTCTTTTAAGAAACTTCCACCGAGCGTCAAATCAAGCTGGTCTAACAAACGGGCTTTATTACTGACCGTAATGCCTTTACGCGTATTATCAGAATGGCTAATCGCCGTGTTAATAATCGTGTTATCTCGAAAGTCGATTGTGGTTGGCCACCCACCACGTGTGTAGGTCTGGCTTTCGGTGTCGGTTTGCCAAATGTTGGCATAGAAATCAATCCAACGATTATTCTCAGGCTTAAATTTATATTCGAGGCTATAGGCTTTAGAGTGAATATTGCTTAAAGGCCACTGCGGAACACCCAAATCAGGCGTAATGCCCCAAACAATACGAGACGGCATAATTTCACCAAAAATATTTTTGGTATCTCGGTAAGTCAGTTTAAGAGTCTGGTGATCGGTTGGGCGATAGGTCCCTTTTAATAACCACGACTCCATATGACTTGAAGTGTTGGGAACTTCATCGCCTGGTTGATAGGCATAAGCAAAGTAAGGAATAAAATCGAGGCTACTATCTGGCGTCGCTCGTTTATAGTAGCCCGCGCCATGTGTGCCCGAAAAATAGTTACCGCGCTCACGTACTGCATAGACAGCCAGTAAATCGAATTTATCTTGCTTGGTGGCAATTGCCAGTCGGCCCGCTAAGTCATCGCCCGAAAAATTAGAGTTATCACTTCTGGTACGATTCTTTTTATAAATATCGGGGTCGTATTTCGCCCCGTTCATGTCGATCCAAGGCGTTGTGTCATCGTAGTTTTGGCCTACTTTACTCATGTCTGGCAAAGATGGATCAATTGAGTTGGTTGAGCCTTCTACTCTTAACTCTGCACCAAAAGACTTACCCGGACGAACAATATCATCGGCCTCTAGCGTTTTGACCACCACACCACCGCCAACAGAAGTCGTGGTATTGCGCTCTAAAGATGGGCCTTTAATAACTTCGATGCCCGCAATGAGATTGGGGTCAATATAGTTTCGGTTGTTTACCCCGTTGTAACCACGCCATACGGCAATTGACTGTTCAGTGCCATCAATGGTTAAAGGCACACGGCCAACGCCCTGCACACCACGTACACTTGGGTCGAGTGCACCACTATTACGGGCATCGCCGCTATAGACTCCCACCATGCCTTGTAAAACATCGGCTGGGTTGGTTCCCTTAAAGCGCTCGACATAGTCTTTGCCCGCATAGACCGAAGAACGGCTTGCATCATAAACTTTGTTATAGCCTTCTGTGTCACGGTCTTCTTTGCCGTACACCACAATTGGGGTGAGTCGTACCGATGCATCTTCTTCAATTACGGCACCACTTGGTGGCAGGCTAGCGGCCTGAACCTTAGATGAAGCTACCCGAGGCGTAGATTTTTTGCTGAGTGTGTAGCCCTGCCCAACTTTTACAGCGCTAAATTCAGTTGTCTTTAGAAGCTGCTCAAAACCTTGCTCGACAGCAAAATTGCCTTTTAAGCCTAGGCTATGTAACCCTTGGAGTTGCTGGGCATCCATTGCAATTGAAGTACCGGATTGTTCTGCAAACTGATTGAGTACGTTGGCAAGACGGCCCGCAGGAATGTTATAGCTTTTAACTCCGGCTGTTTGTGCATAGGCCTGCTGCATAGGCAGCACAACAAGCCCACCCATCGACACAGCATGTATGGCAAACGCCAGTGTTGAGAATCGAAAAATCGATCGATTCCGCTTTTGCCCCGTTCCCGCTTTTTTCATTTGCCCGCCCCAGTAAATCGTAATAAGAATCATTCAATACAACAGATTAAAATGATCCATATTTATTGCTTCTACTTACTATGACGGACGACTTTCAAAAAAGTGGAACCTAAAATTGAAAATAAATTTAATTTTTTATTATTTTAAAGAAACCATGACCACAAACGGCGTGATTTGCTTAATTTTCAGGTCAGGAAAAACCGTAGCCAAAAGTTTAAGCGACTCCGTGGTTTGATCTAAAGGCAACACAGCATTGACCCGTACATGTTGCAGTGCCGCATCATTAAAAATAATTTTGCCTTTGTAATTACGTTCTAGCTCTTGTAGCACTTGATTCAGCGGCAGGTTTTCTACCATAAGCTGATGCTTTTGCCATTTTTGTTGTTCGTTATACACATTTAGTGCAGGCAGTTTTTGCACACCGTTTTGGTCCATTTTAATGGCTTGCCCTGCTTCAACAATAGCCTGACGAGTAGTATGCAATTGGGTCTTTTTAACCTGTGTAGCTTCTACTTTTACCTTTGAGTGGACCATTTTGAGTTCGGTTGCCGAAGGGTCATAACGGACACTAAAAGCTGTGCCGAGTGCCTGAATTTGTCCATGGCTGGTTTTGACCAAAAACGGTCTGGTCTTATCTTTGGCAACATCAACATAAATTTGACCTTGCACCAACTCAACCACTCGCTGGTTGGTTTTAAAATCAAGATTGACCGCGCTTTTGCCACGTAAAATTAAACGTGAACCATCTGGTAAGGTTTGCGTAGTCCACTGCCCCGATTGCCCTTGAATGTCGGCCGTAACATAGGCCACTGTAGTATCGGTTAAATAAAATAACGCCCCACTCATGGCAACAAACACAACGGCAAAAGCTGTTCCTGCACGTAAATGTTTATAGGCTTTGCCTGAGCTTAGGCCAGCTTTAAGGGCAACTTTGGTAACTTTTTTATGTCCGCTGGTTTGAGAAAGTTTTTGAATCGAACCAATACACTGTTCAATATCGGCAGCCACTTGACGATGTTGCTCACTGTTTTTTTTCCACTCTTCAAATTTTTGTTTGGCGGTTTTTCGTGAGCTTTCATCATCCGAACTCAGTTGAACAATCCAATGTGCGGCTTCTTCAACCAGTTGGTGATGTTTGCTTTTATCCATGGCCATTTAAATGCAAGCGTCCATGTCTTGTCGGTTTTGGTAGCACTGAATTAAACAGCTCGCCAAATATTTTTGAATCATTTTGGTCGACACATTTAAACGCTCGGCAATTTCTTTATGGGTATAGCCTTCTAGATAATGCAAAATAAAAGCTTGCTGTGCTTTTTCAGATACACCTTCGAGTGCTTTGCAAAGCTGGTTAATTGCCTGAATAATTTGCATTTGGTCTTCGGGCGAAGCCACCGCGTCAAGCATATATTCCATTTGACTCAAGCCATCTAAATAAGCCTGTTCAATGCGTTTACGGCGAACTTGGTCAATCAGCAGGTTTTTAGCAATCGAGGTTAAATAAGCACGCGGTTCCTTAATGCCAAATAGCTCGTCACGCGTTTGTAGCAGTTTAATAAATGTGTCCTGAACCAGATCTGCGGCCTGTTCAGTATTACCTAATTTTTGTCTCAACCATTGGTGAAGCCAACTTTGGTGACTTCTATATAACTGATCTACAAGCAAAGAAGTTTTGTTCACAGCAATTGGACTCAAAACAAGGAACCCACAAATGATAATAATTATCATTTAAACAAGTCAAGCAATAATTCAAGTAAAACTTAAATCACTGTTTAATAAATTGAATTAATTGCTCCCTTACTTTGCTGCACTTCTCTTAAAGCAAATGAGCCAAATTTTTAATTTCTTCCATCACTGCCTTACAAGCAGGCGTTAAATAACCATGCTTAGAAATAGACAAGGAAATATAGCGCTTTAGCTCGGGACTTATAATTTTTGCGGCTTGAATTGAGGTGTATTGACTGGCCTTTTTTAAAGCCTGTGGCCCAAGCATGGTGTAAATGCCAGATTCGGAAACTAAATGCGTTTGTAAACTAATCGAGTCAGCTTCAAACACAATATTGAGCTCCACCCCATTTTCATAGGCCATGTGGTCTAAAAAGTTTCGCCAGTTACTTGGCCTGCAAAACGTGACCAGCGGTAACTGATTTATTGCTTTAAAGTCGACTTCATTTGCCTGAGTGAGCACATCTCCTTCACAGCCCACCAAATAGGTATCGGCTTCGGAAAGATAAACATCGCCCTGTTTAGGCGTCGGGTTAAACCGATAGAGTATAGCTAAATCGACGCTACCATCTTCGAGCCATTTTTCTAAATGCACCCCTTGCCCTTCACGCACCGACAGCTTAATTAGGGGATATTTTTGTTGAAGCACTTTATAGAGGGTCGATAACAACGGATGTGCAGTAGATGGCAAACTGGCAATACGAACCGTCCCGATCGGGGTATCGGTCGAGTGCAAAATTTCATTATTGAGCTGGTCGGTCACGTTCAGCCATGAACGAATTTTAGGAAGTAAATGCTGGCCTAAATCGGTAAGCTCAACACCACGTCCGGTTCGGTTAAACAAACGACCACCACATTGCGCCTCAAGCTCATTCATTTGCCGACTAATTTGCGGTTGGTTGGTGTTATGCAGCATGGCGACTTTGCTTAAGCTACCGAGTTCCACCGCGTCTAAAAATATTTTCCATAAATCATAATTCATCGATTCTTCCTAAATCGTAAACTAGCACTTTTGAGCTATACATTTTCAGTATAACTGAAATTCAAGAATTGGTAATTCCTACATAGCTCACCTATTTCTATACTCCAATCATGTTCTCTACAACACGATTTAAATCAGATTAAGAACCAGAGAATATTTAATTACACTGTATAGGAAGTACGATTATGAGTTTAGATTTACGTGGATTAACCCCAGCACCTGTGACTCCTTTTACCCGTGACGGACAAGTAGACCATGATGCAATTCAACGTTTAGGTTCATGGTTAGGCAGTATTGATGGTGTGAAAGGCTTGGTTGTTCTTGGGCATGCAGGTGAAGGAACATTCTTGTCGCAAAAAGAACAAATGCAGGTCATCGAAAGCTTTGTTAAATCGGTAGATGACAAAATTCCGGTAATTGCAGGGATTACACTCGAAGGTACTTCGGTTGCAGCAGAAGAAGCAAAACGTGCCGTAAGTGCGGGTGCTTCAGCAGGTTTAATTTACCCTTCACATGGCTGGTTGCGTTTTGGCTATCAAAAAGGCGCACCACAAGACCGCTATAAAGCAATTTATGAAGAAAGTGGTTTGCCATCTATTTTATTCCAATATCCAGATGCAACGAAGGCCACTTACGACCTAGAAACTCTACTCGATATTTCTGCACAGCCGGGTGTGTTTGCCATGAAAAATGGCGTGCGTAACATGCGCCGTTGGGATGTCGAAATTCCAATTATTCGCCGTGAACGTCCAGACTTACAGATTTTGACGTGCCACGATGAATATTTGCTTCACACCATGTTTGATGTAGACGGCGCTTTGGTTGGCTATGGCAACATTGCCCCTGAACTATTAATTGAAATGATTAAAGCAGGTAAAGCCAAAGATTATGCCAAAGCGCGCGCACTTCACGATCAGCTTTTACCAGTGACTCGCAATGTCTATCACCGTGGTTCACATATGGAAGGCACGGTAGCGCTTAAACATGCATTGGTTGCTCGCGGAATTTTGGACCATGCCACTGTGCGTTCACCACTGCTTCCACTGGCAGATGGTGCTGAGCAAGAAATTCATGATGCGATGCGTCAAGCCGGAATTGGCAAGGTCGATTTAACCCAAGCCGTTGCTTAAATTCTATTCGGGCTAGCATATACGCTAGCCTTTTTTTCCTGTACGCTGCCTGAGGCCAAACATCGGGCATGTCACTTAAAAATAATAATAAAAGCATGCAAACTGTGGTGAACAGGTAGTGCGAAATAGAACAAAAAAACTACGAGGAATGTAGTCATAAGGAGATAGAAGATGACAAATCTAGCGGATGTAGAACCAATTAGTCATCATCAAAAAAATGCGGAAATTATTGCAAGACTCGAACGGCTTCCTGTGACCGGTCGATTGCAATTTATGCGAATTACCATTGGTATAGCGACCTTTTTTGACGCCTATACTGTTCTTGCGATTGCCTTTGCTTTACCCCAACTCATTACCGAATGGCATCTTACCCCTGCCTATGTCGGTGCGATCATTGCCGCGGGCTATGTCGGTCAACTGGTTGGTGCCATCTTTTTTGGTTCTCTTGCCGAAAAAGTTGGTCGTTTAAAAGTACTGTCTTTTACCATTTTACTGTTTGTGGCAATGGACATTTCTTGTCTGTTTGCGTGGAGCGGAATGTCACTGTTAATTTTCCGTTTCTTACAAGGCATAGGAACAGGTGGCGAAGTGCCTGTTGCCAGTGCCTATATTAACGAGTTTATTGGTGCAGAAAAGCGCGGTAAGTTTTTCTTGCTCTATGAAGTTTTATTTCCAATGGGCCTGATGTTTGCAGGCATGGCAGCATTTTTCCTGATGCCAATTTATGGCTGGAAAGTCATGTTTATTGTAGGCCTAGTTCCATCTTTACTGGTCATTCCTTTACGGTTTTTCTTGCCTGAGTCACCACGTTGGCTTGCTTCAAAAGGCCGTTTTAAAGAAGCCGATAAAGTTGTCAAAAGTTTTGAAGATGGTGCGATTAAAAGCGGTAAAACTTTGCCTGAACCTGTGGTTAAAGACATTAACCCGCAAGGCATGGCAAAAACCGACTGGCGTGAACTGTTCCAAGGCATTTACCGCAAACGTACCTTTACCCTGTGGGGCATGTGGTTCTGCGTCTATATGATTAACAATGCCATGGTGACTTGGCTGCCATCTCTCTACAAACAACACTTTGGTCTGTCGCTTCAAACCAGTTTAGGTTATGGCTGGATTACGTCGGGCGTAGGTGTGATTGCCTCTATTATCTGTGCGTTAATGATTGATAAAGTCGGCCGCCGTCCTTGGTACAGTGCAGCGTTTTTCTTGGCAATCATTCCACTCATGAGCCTCTCGATTTTAGGTGCAAAATCGGCGATGGAAGTTGTGATTTTGGCAACGCTGAGCTATGCCATTTTGCAGACCATTTCATTCTCTTTATATCTTTACGCTGCCGAACTTTACCCAACTCGCCTACGTGCTATGGGTATTGGTTTTAGTACCGCTTGGTTACGGGCAGGCTCTGCGATTGGACCTGTGATGGTCGGTCTGGTGGTTGGTGGCTATGGCATTCAATATGTATTTAGTGTGCTGGCAGTTGTGGCGCTGATTGGTGGCCTAGTGACCTTCTTGTTTGCCATTGAAACCAAAGGCCAAGTGCTCGAAAAACTCTCTCCTTAATTCATCCATTTCATAAAAAGCTTGCCTAACCTCAGCGTTAGGCAAAGGGCTTATTCATGCTTAAAAAAGGAATTTAAAATGAATAAATATTTGCTATGGGGCTGTATTGGTTTAGGCAGTGTGAGCAACGCTTATGCAGAACTTCCTCAAGAATTTGGCAAGTTAGAATTAACACTTAACACCCGTTACTGGAATGATGAAGGCACTGCCCACCCTACACTTGCCAACCCTTCGCCTTCGTCGAGTGAATATGAACAAAGTGCGTTAGGGCTTGAGTTAAATTATCAGTCACCTTACTTGTGGGACTGGCTTGGGGTAGATGGTTCACTCTATGCAGTCACCAAGTTATTTGACTCTGGCAAGCCCAGCGCTCAGCTTATAGAAGTCGAAAATAACGGCAAGCTCGATCAAAACTTTGCAACTTTAGGACAGCTCTACATCAAAGCAAAACTGGGTGATAAAGGCGAAATTAAATTAGGCCGCCAGTTGCAAGACTCGTTGTTACTTAAAAGTACCAATAACCGCGCGGTGCCAGACACTTTTTCGGGTGCGAGTGGTCAGTTTCAACTGAATGATCAGCTACAGACTTACATTGCTTACTATGACCGCTGGAAACCGCGCAGCATGGACAGTTTTGAAAAACTGGTGACTGAAAATGACGAGCACATTGATTATGTGGGTTTGTTTGGTGCCAAATATCAGTACAAAAACTGGAGCGTGAATGCCGAATATTTAAATAGCAAAGATTATTTAAAAAAGTACGGGGCGATTGCTCAATATAAGTTGCCCTTGCATGGCCTTGTGTGGACATTTAACACAGGTGCTTTTTTCTCGCGTGATGATGGCAAGTTGTTTAAATGCGGTGCCGAAACCGAGCTGGACTGTGTAAAAGGCCAAGACATTAACAACCGCGGGCATGGTTATTTTGTCGATGTAAATGTGGCCAAGAATAATATTGAAGGTGGCATTGCCGTTTCAAAGTTTGATGGTTTTTGGATTGAAGATAACTTTGCCGTGCACTCTGACCGCAACTCGGTTTTAACGCAAGACCACGGCACCAACCCGTTTCCAACCTCTGCGACCATTGGCCCAGACTTTACCAATAACGATGAAACTGCGGTTGCCCTTCGCTTGAAATATAACTGGAAAGACTACGTGAAAGGTTTAAAAACCGAAGCGAAGTATATTTATGGCTTTGGCACTCACCAAAGTAACATCAGCAGTGATATTGAAGGTAAAGAGCGTTACTTTGACTTTACAGTGAGTTATGCCTTGCCGTGGGTGAAAAACTTAGATGTGCGTTATTCATTTTTGCATTATGAGTCAAAGTTTGAAAATGCAAACCTAGGTGAGAAAATAAATGGAATGACCCGTAAAGATTGGGACCAGCACCGTGTATTTATTAATTACCGTTATACGTTTTAAAAGTAAGCTAAGCCTTCAGCTTAGCTTTAAAAAACCGTCTTTCAATCTATGGAATTAAACTAGATATGCTTTTTTTACATTCAAAGAATGATTTATAGGCAAATTCTTTACTCGCTTCAAATGTTCCTAATGTTTTTTCATAAGTAGACTTATCATAGGCTTTATTTATTAAATACATTTCATACTTTGTGTACTCAGGAGATCTATAAGGAGTCTGCTGATTTGACTGTAGCTGCATTGTTTTACTTACACCAGCTCGACGCGTTTTCATAATATTTTCAGCCATCTCAAAGACAGCTTTACACAATAAGTCTTTTTTTTCGATCTCACGTTTCTTTATCTCCATTTGAAATAGATCTTCTTTAGTTGGTACTACATTATTTGGTTTAAGATCACTAAAGGATTTATTAGTATTCCAGTTAATCCGACTAAGATCTGTATCATTCGGATTACTTAATCTATAGGTATCATTAATTGAAGTTAAATCTTCAGCATGTAATGTAGTACAAAACACCACAACCCCACATAAAAGTAATTTTTTCATATCATCAAGACCTTTAATTTCGAAATAGAATACTCATTTTTATAGAAATAACAAATAATAAAAATTATATAGACCAAGACCTGCACTTTTTATTTATGAGATACATTCATACATTTTAAATTTTATATAATGGTTTAGTTTAACTTTATTATCTTTATTAATTTACCACTTTAAATCGATAAACTTTTGAGTTTAATTAAAATATAAATTTATATTTTAATTTTTTATAATATTTTATTTAAATTGAATTGACCTGTTAAAAACTTATGATTATTATGGTCTCGCTGGCCTACATTGCCAGTCGGTTTTAGCAGACCGTAGATCCATGGCGGGTTATAGTTCCACTATAAGTCGTTAGACCCTTGCGTCCCTTTTCTTTGCGGTAGGACGGGAGGGGGACGCGCTTGCGCGTGCTGGTTCCTTGGATCCCAGTCTGCTAACCCCTTTTCGTTCTACCACCATAATCAATTGACGGTGATCTTTGGTGGTAGAGCTCCATAAATTCTAGGAGTTGACCATGACTTTTTTTATATTAATCCCCTATCCTCTCTCGTAATTTTATTTATTTAAAATTTAGGCTTTCTCTCACCTAAAATATTTTAAATTTATAAATAATTTTATTTTAAAATTTTAATCATTTTATTTTCCTGTATTACAGGCGGGTTAACTATTCCCTTTTTAAATGATTTTAATACTTTAAATATAAGCGGCTTATTTTTTATTAATAACTTAGTGAAAATTATCACGAGAATAATATGAAACTTTATAAACCTATTTTGGCTTTAAGCCTTTTAATAGGCGATTACGGTGTTTCTGGTTGCGACATTCACACTCAGCAGGATTTTGAAGAAATTTGTCTGTCTGGTGGGCACACCCAAGCCAGTTGCGACTGTATTTACCAACGGCTTGAACAAGTGTATTCGCATAAGCTCATGCAACGTCTAGAACATGTCAGTCTGCAAAGTCCTGCTCTCCCACAGGACTTTGCCCCTACTTTTTTTAACGTGATGCGGCGGTGCGATAAAGAAGATATGGGCTAAGCGTTTGGCTTAGCTCCCTTATCTCTGTGCCGCAATGGTGGATTACTTTAAATCAGCGCAAAAATTAAAGTTCTGTTGTGGCACGGGGGCCTTGGGGGGAAATGATTTCATTACTTCTTTTTCTAAAGATTAGTTCCTACCATTTGTCTTGAAATATCTATGTTAAGCAAAAAATTTAGTCTATTCTTTTTACATAGAAAAAATGCTCAAAAAATTAATCATTTGATTCTAAAAAAATTGCTCATCTAAAATTTAATATTTCAAAGCGAGCCATTCCTATGTCAATAGAAGATTTCTTTATAAAAGACTCTCCCTCTAAGAGATATCTTTTAATGAGCTTAGCCCTATTCATGTTAATAATGGCTTTAATTGCTTACTTTAAGGGAAAGTTGGGATTTGAATATGTATTTTCACTTACTGCAGGGTACGCCTTAATATTCTTTATTTTAAAAAATGCAGCATTACCACTTTTTCCCCCACTTACGGAAAAAAGTAGTGATGCAAACGCTATGGCTAGAACAACAATAGCAATTGTTTACATCCTTGCTTTCATAACTCTAACTATTTCTTATTTTTTATAATTTAATTACTCTTCGATTTTCTTGCTTCGCTCTACAGTAATATATTCATTAGGAATCACAATCTGCTTTTCAATATCTTTCACTTTGTAAGAGACTAAAGTGTTTTTGCCGATTCCTTGAAATGGAACTTCCATTCCCCTAAAAATAAAAATTTGGTTTTGGCTTAGTTCTTTAGTGGTAATTTTGGGTAATTCAATTAAGTTTGCATAAGGTTCTTTTATGTATAAAGTCGCTTTTTCTATTCTCACACCAGTTTTTTGCATAGTGTAATGTAAGAAAATTTTGCCAACATCTCCAATCAAAAACATGAAAATTAGTGGAGTCAGAATAAGAAAAAGAGCTGATTGTATAGAGTTTTTAATCCATATCTCTAATTGCTTTAACTTTGCTTCTGCAAATTTTTTTAGGTTTTCACTCGCTTTAGGATCATTAATTATATCTCCTAAATTTTCAAACTTTAAACGGTATTCTTTGACTCTCTTCTGATTAACGTAAAAAGCATAATAAAATAAAGAGATTAGACTTACAGTAATACCAATATAAGTATTAATTTTCCAATCTAGTAAAAATAAACCACGAATAATGTATAGAAGGTAAACAGATACTCCGAATGTGATAATACTAATCTTTGGAAATGGAAGTTTTTGTCCGATTCTTACATGAGATGGCAAATATCTATCAACCACACTTAAGATGAAATAAGTCACTGGCATTAAAGAGATACCAAAGAAAAATAGCATCATGCAAAATGCAGTATAGACAATAGAAAATGCTGCAAAAATCAGTAAAAAAATGAGTGTATCGCCAAAGCTAATTTCCGATGGGATATAGCTGATCGTCAAAAGATAAGCGACTAAGCACAGCACCCCTATTGCCACTATCGCTTTAGTCGTTGTCAGCGCTACTTCATGCCACTGCCCCAGATTATTTAAATATCTCGTTATCAAGTCGTTCATTTGATCTAACCAAATCTTATAAATTATTTAAGAATCGATGATTACCCTTTTATTAAACAGCTCCCCAGCGGAGTAATCATGTTTTGAAATTTCCCCCAATAAAAAACCTGAAATTCACATTTCAGGTTTCTCTATTTCAATAGAAAATTAGATTGCTAGAGTTCATTTCCATTAAAATCAAATCGTAACTAGCTCAGCAATTTTTTCTGCAATGACAGCCATTGAGTCCTCAGAAGTGTCCAAGCCACTTCTAGAGGCAAGCATAGGGCTGACATTACGGAGTGCTTCATAAGTTGTATTGTGCACGATTGGAATTAATTGGTTACCAGCTAAAAGTGTCGAAAGCTCTTTGTCTGCAACGCTTTCTTTAGGAAGGCGAGCTAAAAGTGCTGGAGTCACTAAAACAAGCCCTATTCTAGAATTTGCTAACCCCTTATCAATGGCACGCATCATTGGTACACCAAGCCCCAAATCCTTCTCACTGAACCAAACTTTAACACCAGATGCTACAAGTAACTGATGCAGGTCCTTGGCTGCACCCTGACGATCATCCCATGCATGGCAGAGGAAAACGTCACGTAGGTCTGGCTGTTCTACTGCTCGTATCTCAATAGTTTGGCGAATTGGCGTAAGTGACATTATTTGAGCAGACGTGTACGAAATAGATGAACCAGCTCTTGCCCAACGTGGCTTTGAACTACTGCTTGATCTACTAGAACTTCCACTATTGCCGTAGCTACTGCCTGTGTAACTACTCCCACTATTACTTGATGAATAGCTTGAACCATAGCCACTATAGCGATAACTACTGCGATTACGGCATGCAGGACAAGCAGCGGCAGCAGCAGCTGAGCTATGTCCGCGGACAGGGGCTGTACATCTAGCCATGTTGTAATTCTCCCATTTGTAATTTTCCTATCAAGTAGAGATGTAATCAGACTAATGTGCTCTTATTGAAACTAAAAGACACATCGAGTATATAAGCACAATAAAATTCTAATATAGCTATTTTACTGATTTATATTTAAAAATTTACAAACCAACAAGTTTTCTTAATTTTTTACCAGTTACAGGCGAGCCTAGAAGCCTGACAAATATCCTTTCCAATCCTTCAGAATCCCCCGCAGATAATTCGTCACCATCAACCTTAATTGTACAAGGATAGCCTTGCGTACCAAATTCAATTACAGTTAGTCGTTCTGAAATTGACTTATCACTCACCAAGACAGCCTTCAAAATTTTATCAGCAGGTTTGTCTGTTCCACTATTTACTTTATTATGTTCTGCAATTGCTATTGTTTTTAAAAATACCCCTAAACCCTCGTAAGGAGATGCTAACTCTAGTGTAACTTTACCTTTAGAAAAACTTTCTACTTCATGTTTAACTTGATCAACCATGCTTAATATTTCTTTAATATTTTTTTCTTTATCCAAGGAGGCTTCTATTCCAGACTCAATAGCCGTTAAAAATTTTGTCATGGTAATTTCCTTGTTAAAATTGCACTTATTGGTAAGTGATCTGATACATTAGGGCTTAATCCATTTTTACAATCTGTCATTAATAAATCAATATCAATGATTTTGACATGCTCATCTTTTAATTCCCAATCTCCAACTAAAAAACCATGGGAGAATAAAACTTGATCTATCGTGTACCAACGATTAAATGCCCCTGATGGATAATAATAAGTCCCCTCTTTCATCACTCCTGAACTGTTTTGAATAGATGATAGAAATTTCCAGCATGGGTTATATAACACTCGTGCTGCAGCTTTATTTAGCACTAATTCTTTTTCTCGAGACGACTGTAAATGATGAACTAGAGCATCATGATAAGGTTCCACATTATAGTCTCCCATCATTATAACCTTTCTTCCCAAGGCTAGCTCTGCTTCAACATCAATCCTCAACCTCTCTGCTATTGATGTTAATTTTAGATATACATCATTCCTCTTACTCGGCCAATGCGAAAGATAAATAATAGCAACATCTCCTAGACTTAGCTGGAAAGTATATTTTTGACCATATTTAAAAGTTCTAGTTGAAGAGTACATTTCAAAATTTTTAACATCTGTATTTCCATGCCTTATTAGTGTGTTTGTTTTTTTATAATAAATACATGTATCAAAATAAACTCTTCCGGATTTTTCAACTCCCTTAGCACAATAATACCCAAGTGATTGGGGAGAAATTTCCATATCAAAAAAATCTAGGTCGCTTTGGCTAACTTCACCCAAGCAAATAAATTCATATCCAATATTCATAAATTTTTCTAATACTAGCGCTACTAATTTTTTTTTATCATTATTAGCAACCCCTCTTTTAGAACTAATAGGAGGAGATAGGCTGGTATTCCACCACAATATAGGATACAAATAATCGTTCATTTAACGTTAAATATTATCATAATAATAGATTGATAATTAATTATAGAGCTAAAAATACAGAAAACCAGTTCTCTTAACCACATGAAGCTAAAAATAATTCTAATACTTAATTCGATGAATCTATAGTTTTTAGTATCTCTATCGAATCTAGCTCTAATCTATAAAAGTAAACTATAAACTCAAAATATATCTAATCACACATTTCCACTTTATCCATAAAATATAAGTAAAAATGTTTAACTAAAGCACATTTTTAAAATCCTAATTATATAAATCCAAGAATAAATGAGAAATAGCAAAAATTATAATAAACTCTAGCCTGTCAAAATTCTGTCAATAAAAAAGCCACTTATGATAAGTGGCTTAATTATATAGAGAATTTTGGTGGAGATGGCGGGAGTTGAACCCGCGTCCGCCAGCATTACGCTCGAGAATACTACATGCTTAGATATCGTCTATTGTTTTAACACCTTGTGACCCGACGAACAGGGTACAAGTTGCGATCCTCTAAGTTTGGTATAAAGCCCCGAGGCTTGACTCTATACGGACTTGTGTGCGTGCGCTACGGTCGGGTTCCTAAACCACAAGTATTCTAGGAAGCGGACAAACTGCCCTTAGGCAGCTAGAGCGTAAGTTTCGTCGTTTGCGACTAAAATATGCAAATTTGATTTACGAGAGAAAATGCGCTCTCGGCATGCATCTATGAGTTTCATCACCAGCGTCGAAGCCAATAACATCCCCATGTATGTATGAGCATCATAGCATAACTAAAATAAAATACTGTGCATTTTATCAACAGTCCGCTACTGATGAACATATTTACATAATTGAGTGTCTTTTGTTTTTTTCAAGGGCCACATAAAAAAGCTGCCAAACATGACAGCTTTTTTTTAAGTTAGGTCTATAAAGCACCATTTCCTAGCACAATACCTTCACGGCGTGGGTCTACCCCACCAGCGTATTTGCTTTGATTATTAATGTTTACTTTCATAATCGTTGAAATACCACTGGTTTGCGCAGTGTTGGCAACACCGTGCCCTTTTGCTTTTAAGCCTTCAATCAAATCAAGCAAAGAAAGCTGCACATTCGAGCTATCAACATTGGTGTTTTTACTATTGGTCGCACCAAAGTTTACAAGCGAGGTGGCTTGCTGTGCATTTAAGTTCCAGTCCAGCGCCCCTACCAAAGTTTTAACCACATATTGAATGATTGTGCCACCACCTGGTGAACCTGTTGCCATATAAAACTCATCTGGCGTGGTGCCTTTAAACACTAAAGTTGGCGCCATGGTACTACGTGGGCGTTTGCCCCCTTCTACACGGTTGGCAACCAGTGCCCCAGTGCTATCAAGCGGGTTAGCGCTAAAGTCAGTTAACTGATTTGACAGCAAGAAACCATCCACCATGTGGAATGAACCCATGCTCGATTCAACCGTCGATGTCATTGAAACCACATTGCCATAGGCATCTACAATCGTGAACTGAGTGGTTCCGTGTTCAACAGTGGTGTCAACACCCGAAGCTGGGTTGAAATTACCCGCTGGCGCAACGCCCATACTTTGGTTCGGGTTAATCAGTGCTGCACGTTGTTTTAAGTAATTTTTATCAATAAAGCTTGCAATACCCTGTGCTGGTAAAGCAACAAAGTCAGTATCTGCCACATATTTGTCACGGTCGGCGTAGGCCAAACGTTCTGCCTCAGACACTAAATGCACGCCCATCACATCTGGCACACCGCCTTCGTTTTCAGGGTTCTTAGGTGGATAGAGCGACATATCAAAGTTTTCTAAAATACCTAGCGTTTGCGCAACCGCAATCCCTCCTGAAGATGGAGGTGGCATAGTGCAAACATAGTAACGATCACGGTAAGTGGTACAAATTGGGTCGCGTTTTTTAACCTGATAGTTCGATAAATCCTGCAAGGTCATCAAGCTTGGAGTAATTGGAGTCCGTGCTGGGTCATCCCCTAACGTCTGTGCTGCTTTCGCTACAATCGCTTGAGCAATTGGTCCCGTGTGCAACGCATTTGCGCCTTGCGTGGCAAGTGCTTCTAGGGTTTTTGCATAGGCTTTATTGGTCATGGTTTCACCCACTTTACGAGGTGAACCATCTGGGTAGAAATAGGTTACCATTGCATTTGCATCAAGCGCTAAGCTGTTTGCATTGTTTGCAATTGCATCTGCTAAACGCCCCGGAATACGGAAACCATTGTCAGCCAAACCAATTGCTTCACCAAAAAGCTGGTTCCACTTAAGCTTGCCATGTTCCTGTTGTGCTTGTTCAAGCAAACGCATCACACCCGGCACACCAATCGAGCGACCACTACGGCGCGCACTTGGTACAGGTGCAGGTGAATTTGGGTCATATATATCTTGGCGAATTAAATAATATTCATTGGCTGCGGCTGGTGCGGTTTCACGACCATCATAAGCCGTGACTTTTTTGGTTTTGGCATCGTAATACATCATAAAACCACTACCAGCAATCGTGCTCGACTGTGGTTCGACCAAACCCAGCACCGCTTGTACGGCAATGGCTGCATCGACTGCACTACCTCCTGCTCTTAAAACATCACAGCCCGCTTTTACCGCAAGTGGGTGTTTGCCACCACCATATATTTATCTGCGTATTTAACCGTGTTACCAAGCCTATAACCCGATGCACCTTCAGGCGCGGCTGGGTCACCATTTTGATTTGAACCGACCACCACGCTTGAACCGTCTTGTGCCAGCTTGCT
The DNA here is from genome assembly GCF_031799005.1 of Acinetobacter sp. V102_4. Taxonomy (NCBI): domain Bacteria; kingdom Pseudomonadati; phylum Pseudomonadota; class Gammaproteobacteria; order Moraxellales; family Moraxellaceae; genus Acinetobacter; species Acinetobacter sp. V102_4. The sequence continues at coordinate 243,955 of NZ_JAVQNR010000053.1, forward strand.
ACAACTGGTGGGATCATTATCAACAATTAAATTGGGCGGGGTTGTATTTGAATCATCCTTGGGCTGGTCTGATGAAGAGTCATCTCCACATCCTTGTAATAAACCGACTGCTAATAAACTACTGAACAAAAATGAATATCTTTTATTCACGTGATAACTCCAATATATACGCCTGCCTATCCATGCAATTGCCATGCAAGCTTCTTTGTTTTCAGGTATTAAGTTTTTTTAATCTTTGATAAAAATAAGGTTTTATAATATTGAATATTTAAGGGCGTTTTATCCTATGCCCCGTCTTATGCCTCCTTGCTTGATATCACACTCTTTTATAACTGATTTGCCCGATTCTGGCATGCTTTATTTCGCTAAATACAGGCAAAATCTGCCATTTGCAGATGCAGTTTATTTTTTAGTGGACCTAAAAAAAGCACCTCCGAAGAGATGCTTTTTTATGTCTAGTGAGAAGGCATTCCGCCGACGTCCCCTTTGGGTTTTGGACACAGCCAAATGACCAACCCCGCAAAGACAAATACCATCGCAAACAGTAAAAACACATGGTTTGCCGACATGGTAATGGCTTCTTTATCAACGAGGTTTGAAATGATGCCTAAAGTCGAGTCAGCCGTAAAACCATTTTGCAAAAGGTTATTTTGAACTTCGGCAGTATTTAGGTTTGACACCATTTCACTACGCGCAACTTTGGCGTGGTCGTCCCACACCGTGACTGCAATTGAAGCACCAATTGCCCCTGCCATGGTTCTTAAAAAGTTCATGAGGCCCGCAGCAGATGCAATTTCTTGCTGCAACACCGAACCGAGAGCAATGTTCGACAGTGGAATAAAGAAGAACGGTACGGCAAAGCCTTGCAGGATTTGTGGCCACGCCAGTGCCATAAAGTCGGCATCTGTGGTCCAAAATGCCCGCATTAAGGTCACAGCACCCAGCAAAATCAGGCCAAAACTCGCAAGTGCTCGTGGGTCATGTTTGGTCGAAAGCTTCGCCACAATCGGTGACATAGTCAAACTACCAAAGCCCATGGTTGCGGTTAAATAGCCGGCCCATGTGGCGGTATAGGAAAGGTTCATTTGCAGCCACTGCGGAATCAGTACAATACTGCCGAAGAACGCCCCAAAGCCCAGCGACAGCGCCAGTACCGAAATTGCAAAGCCCCTATGCCTGAATACCTTCACATCCACGACGGGGTGCTTATCGGTCAGCTCCCATATGAGGAACACCACAAAGCCAATGACGGCGGTTAAAGCGAGTACCACAATGCTGGTGCTGTTAAACCAATCGCGTTCATGCCCTAAGTCGAGCATGAGCTGTAGCGCACCAATCCACAGTATTAACAAACCTAAACCGACCGTATCGATTCTTAAAGAAATCGTTTCTGTTTCGGCTGGTTTGAGCAAACGGATTGCCGCTAAAACACAAATAATGCCGACCGGAATGTTAATAAAGAAAATCCAGTGCCAAGACAGGTTGTCACTAATCAGACCACCCAAAATTGGTCCTAAAATTGGTCCAACGACTGTGGTCATTGCCCAGAGGCCCATCGCCTGTGCATGCTTTTCTTTAGGGAAAATACGCATGAGCAAGGTTTGGCTGAGCGGCATAAGTGGGCCACCGCATAGACCTTGTCCAATACGGAAAAACACCAGCATTCCTAATGAGTTTGCTAGGCCGCACAAGAAAGAAAAAATGGTAAAACCAATCAGGCCAAAAATAAAGACTCGGACGGTTCCAAAGCGGCCCGCAAGCCAACCCGTTAAGGGTACACAAATCGCCTCTGCAACTGCATAGGAGGTAACAACCCATGTCCCTTGTGTACTGGAAACAGCAAGGTTACCGGTAATGTGCGGTACAGATACGTTGGCAATGGTCGTATCGAGTACGACCATAAAGTTCGACAAGGCAATAACAAACGCTGCCAGTAATAAACGGCCACCGCTCAGCTCGGCAAAAGGTGTTTGCGTTTTCATAAGCGTTTACTTCGCAGATAAGTCGACTTTTGCTTCCATCGACAAGCCAACACGCAATGGGTGTTCAGCAAGTTCTTTCGGGTCAAGTGCAATACGTACTGGTAAGCGTTGAACCACTTTAATCCAGTTACCTGTTGCATTTTGAGCCGGAATTAAGGCAAAGGCAGAGCCTGTACCACCAGAGAAGCCCATCACTTTGCCGTGATATTCAACATCATCACCATATAAATCTGAAGTAAGTGTGACGATTTGACCCGGACGGACTTTTTTCAACTGACTTTCTTTAAAGTTCGCATCTACATATAAATCGTTGAGCGGCACAATCATCATCATGCTGGTACCGGGTGCAACACGTTGGCCAACTTGAATATTACGACGCGTCACCACACCATCAACTGGTGCACGGATTACGGTACGTTCCAAATCAAGCTGAGCTTGTTCAACATGTGCTTGTGCAACTTGTACATCGGGTGTTGAAGTCTCGCTTACACCCTGAATTAAAGCTTCATTCGCTGCAAAAGTGCTTTCGGCAGCTTTACGGCTTGAAGATGCTTGCGCTAAACCTGCTTTTGCAAGCTCTAGCCCTGCTTTGGCTGTTTCAACTGCACTTTGTGATTTAGTGAGTTCTTCTTTAGACACTGCACCAGACGCGGCAAGTTGCGCACGGCGATTCAGCTCTAAAGCAGCTCTGTCGTAGTCGGCCTGTGCTTGAGCAACTTGAGCTTTGGCACTGGTAATTTCGTCGGCACGTACCACAACTTGAGAGTTTAAAGAGCTACTGTTTGCCGCAGTTTGTTTGTATTGGCGTTTTGCTTTTGCGAGTTCTGCCTCAGCTTGAGCCAGTGCAATTTTGGCATCACGATCATCAATACGAACCAGCACGTCACCACGATGTACTGTTTGGGTATCTTTTACCACAACCTGAGCGACCTGCCCGCTTACCATTGAAGTGATTTGAGCCGTTTCTGCACCGACATAGGCATTATCCGTACTCACGGAGTTGTTTAAAAATAATGCCCAGATTGCATATAAAATAGCGGCGATCAATAAAATCAGCGCAAAAAAACCAAGAAATTTTTTGCGCTTGTTTTGATTGTTGTCATCCGAGGCAGATGTTGTTGGCACTGTTTCTTGTACATTGCTTTGTGCATCAGTCATGGTATGTTCCTAAAGATGGGTTGGCTTTGCCATCAATCTCGCACTACACCTTGTTATAGAGTTTTTATTTTTCTATAAACAAGACATACCGCATTGTCAAAGGAGCTAATTTTAACGCTAAAACCTCATGATATGAGAATAAAAAATTATAACTAATGCGTTCGTTCTAATTAAATTAATGTTTATCTCAAAGTTTTTGTGAAAATTCCTGCTTTTCAAACACTAAAAAAAGCGCACTTGGCGCTTTTTAACTACTTAAATGAGCAATTTAATAGGCGTATGAAGCAATACCCGCAGCAATTGCTTTGCCTTCATCATTGACCATGGTCATGCGCATGGTGCAGCCTTTACGACCTAAACGCAGAACTTCGGCACGGGCAATAAAGTATTTACCACGCCCCGGCGCCAAATAATCTACACGCATATCGACTGTTGCCAAGCGCGATACTTGCTTAATGGTCTCGGTTAGAGTTTCCGGCGTTGAACGACGATATAAGTGTTCCATTGCCACAATACCGCCAATGCTATCGAGCAAGGTTGCAGCAACTCCACCATGCAAAATCTGAAATGCCAGATTGCCAATCAGGTCGGGTTGCATCTCGATATAGCCTTCAATCTGCCCGTCCACCACACGCATAATCATTCCACTATGCTTAAAAAAAGGAGAGCTATTAAACGCCTTACATAATTGCTTAAGAACTACATTCAGGTCAGTTTTTGCACCTAAATGAATGCTCCCAGTCCAATTTTTCTTTTCATCACTCATACGTTGCCTAAATTTAAAAGCATGATAAACACCCATAATTTTGTACAAATCCAGCATTATGGGGCTACAATACAGCAGTCGGTTGACAGTAATGGAATATCCGCCAACCTCTCCTAGTGTAATACCGAACATCGAGATTGTTATGACTTATACGTTCAATCGTCCTGCATTTCCAGCCACTCGCATGCGCCGTATTCGTAAAAATGACCAGTTGCGTGCGATGGTCAGCGAAACACAGCTCACTACCAATCACTTGATTTATCCAGTATTTGTATTACCGGGACAAAATCAGACCCAAGATATTCCAAGTATGCCAAACATTCAGCGTTTGTCGGCAGATTTATTACTGAAAAAAGCTGAAAGACTTCTGGAATTAGGCGTATCAAAACTGGCTCTTTTTCCAGTTACGCCTCAAGAAGATAAAAGCCTGACCGCAGAAGCTGCATGGCATGAAGATGGTTTAGTCCAAACCACGTGCCGTTTACTTAAAAAAGAATTACCAGAAATGGTGTTAATTACTGATGGCGCACTCGACCCATACACCACACATGGTCAAGACGGCATTATTGATGACACTGGTTATGTGCTGAATGACGAGACTGTAGAATGCTTGATTAAACAAGCGTTGAGTCATGCTGAAGCAGGTGCTGATGTGGTTGCACCAAGTGACATGATGGATGGCCGTATTGGTGCTATTCGTCAAGCTTTAGAAGCCAATGGTCACATCTATACCAACATCATGGCCTACTCTGCGAAATATGCATCTAGCTTCTATGGTCCGTTCCGTGATGCTGTTGGCTCTGCATCCAACCTAAAAGGTGGTAATAAATATAACTACCAGATGGACTTTGCCAACCGTGCCGAAGCTTTACATGAAATCGCACTTGATATTCAAGAAGGTGCCGACATGGTGATTGTAAAACCGGGCATGCCATATCTGGATGTGGTACGTGAAGTGAAAGATACCTTTGGTGTTCCGACATTCATTTACCAAGTGAGTGGCGAATACGCGATGTTAGCTGGCGCAATTCAAAATGGCTGGTTATCAGAATCAGTGATTTTAGAATCACTCATGTGCTGCCGCCGTGCTGGTGCAGATGGAATCTGGACTTACTTTGCAGAAACTGCTGCCGAAAAACTCAAGGAAATGAACTAAGTTCGCAGAGAAAGGATAACACTGCATGCATATTGCAATCATTGGCGCGGGCATTAGTGGATTGATGTCTGCGCTGGAGTTGGTTGAACAAGGCTGTACCATCAGCATTTTTGATCAACAACAAGCGGGACAAGCAGCCTCTTGGGCTGGCGGAGGCATTCTCTCTCCGATGTACCCTTGGCGCTATGTGCATGCAGTGAACCAACTCGCTCAATTTGGTAAAGCCTCTTATCAAGCATGGAACCAAAAACTCTCCCCTGTTACAGGGATTGATTTTGAAATTCATGACACAGGCATGCTAATTTTTGATGAAGAAGATTTTGACGTCGGACTTTCCTACGCCGAGCAGCATCAAGAACCGATGCAACGCTGTGAATATTTACAGCGAGATGCGCTAGAGCAAGTCAATCCGCATATTTCCGATCAGTTTCAACAAGCCATCTATTTCCCTGAACTGTCTAATATTCGCAATCCACGCGTTTTACAGTCGCTGATTAGCTATTTAAAACAACATCCAAATGTTGAGTTTTTCGAACACGCTGCTGTTAAAAAACTGATTCAACAAGGTGATGTGATACAGGCGCTACAAACTGAAGATGGTCGCAAATATACAGCAGATCATTTTGTAATAACTTCGGGCGCTTGGAGCCATTACTGGAACTCACAATTACAACTCGAAATTCCAGTCGAACCTGTTCAAGGTCAAATGTTGTTATTTAAAACCCCTGCTCACTGGCTACCGACCATGTGTATGAATCGAGTGATGTATTTGATTCCACGTATGGACGGTCATATTGTGTGTGGTTCGAGCATGGCACATCGTGGTTTCGACACGTCTACCGATGAAACAACCCAACACAATATTTTAGAAGCGTGTTTAGAAATGGTGCCTGAACTGGCAGATTTTCCAATTGTACATCGCTGGGCAGGACTCAGACCAAGTTCACCAAATGGTGTTCCGTACATTGGCAAAATGCCTGAAATGGACAACCTCTGGGCAAACTTTGGTCATTTTAGAAATGGTTTATGCATGGGCGCAGGATCAGCACAATTGCTCCGTCAGCTTATGCTAGAACAACCAACGTTAGTTGATGCCAAAGCATATTCACCAGAGCGGTTGCAAAATAAAATCTTAGCCTGACGCGAGTATATTCTCTAAAGCCATTTTTAACTGAGGATATGCAAACTCAAATCCTTCAGCTTGTAAGGCAGCAGGTTTAACGTATTGCCCATTTAAGATCAATTGCGATTGCTCCCCTAACAAACAGCGGAAAACCGTGCTTGGCGCTGACAACAGTGGTTTCTTATTTAAAACCTGTGCAGCTTGCTCAACAAATACCTTTTGAGTCACATTTTCTGGTGCCACGATATTGTGAATTTGGGCAGATTGAGGATGCTTAAATATAAACTCGATTGCGTTTAACACGTCTTTAATGTGTACCCAAACCACAGGCTGACGACCGTGACCAATTTGACCGACTAAATTGAGTCGAATTGGAAGCAACATTTTAGGCAAGATGCCACCGCCCTGCCCAAACACTACACCTAAACGAATAATTTTAGTATTTTGCTGAGGATCTGCTAAAGCTGCATGTTCCCACTCTTGGCAAAGCTCGGACATAAAAATAGGCTGTGGCGAGCTTTGTTCTATGCATACCACTGCCCACTTTTCTTGATCATCTATACCGTAATAACCAATCGCAGAACCAGACACAATCACTTCTGGGAAAATTTCAGACTGCTTGAGCCATGCATACAGTTTTCGGGTCGTGTTTACTCGGCTTTCAATCAATTGTTTTTTACGTGACTCGGTCCAACGTTTTTCGCCAATATTTGCACCCGCCAAATTCACGACATAGTCAATTTGACGTGTTGAAATATCTTCAAATTTTTGTACCCACTGTAAAGCAGGATGGTCAGATTCCTTCCCAGCCTGCCGTGTCACAGCAATCACGTTATAATTTTTTTGTAGTAGGAACTTAATTAAATGAGTTCCTATAAAGCCACTAGCACCAGTGATTAATACATTCTTATTCATATTTCCTCCAAAACTGAGGACACAAGTTTTAGTTAATTATATAAGAATCATTTATATTTAATCGTAGCGGTTTCTGTAGTGATCTATTACACATTAAACATTTTGCTTGCCATTCGCTGTGCCTGTTTCCCATAAAACCAGTAGGTAATCAAATAAAGCGGGATCGCTAACATTAAAAGCATAATGAGCATAATGCTTAAAAACTGAGGCTGTTTGAGGTAAAGCATAAAGTTCTGCAAAATCTCTGGGTCTTTTCTTGCAAATAAAAACAGGCCGAATAAAACACCACACAAGTTATAGCCCCAAAAAATCAGGGTAAAACCTAAAGTAAATTTCTTTTTTTCTTGTACAGTTGGTGCACGGCGCTCCTTCTTTAAAAATTTAAACAGGACAAAAATCATTGCGCCTAAATATGGAACGGCTGTTAAAATACCACCTACACTCGCTGGTAATAGTGCTGCAACCACACCTACAATTAAGGTGAGTCCTATGCATAAAGCAAAAAACCAGAGAAAGTAAGAGCGTAATTTGGTCATCTTTTTGCCTAATTTATGGGTTCAAAAAATAATTATAAATTTTTTTCGATTTTTTTTCATTTTTCTGTCAACCAATCCGAATCTCTTGACGTTATATAGGGTAATAAGGTCGCAGCAACCGAATACTTCCTTTGCACGGCATCCGCAAAATTGTATCGGTGACCTTTCATTACGACTCTTTTCTTCCTTCAGATTAGGTTTTGTTAGCAGCCGAAACCCTTGATGAAGTTTTTGACCGACGATTCTCTCATCACTCGAATCGTCGGTTTTTATTTTCTGGCACCTTCATTTATTTTACGCTCAACATACACAATAGTTCTTTCTCGGCTATAAACGCTATGCGTATACTTTTCACACCATAAAAATATGATTTAAATAATATGAACACGATTGCCTATTTTGAAATCCAGTCTTCCAATCCTGCCCGAGACGCGCAGTTTTATCATGCTGTGTTTGGCTGGCAATTTAAACTCGATGAAAGCTTACCAATTGAATATTACCGTATAGAAACACCATCAATCATGGGTGGTCTCTTAAAACGTCCCGCTCAAACGCCTCCAATGGAATATGGCACCAATGCATTTACTTGTTCGGTTCAAGTCGAAAACTTTGATGAAATTGCTGCAAAAATTTTAGCGCAAGGTGGCATTGTGGCTATGGATAAATTCGCCATTCCTGGTCGTGCTTGGCATGGTTACTTTGTCGATTTAGACCATAATGTTTTTGGTATTTTCCAAGTCGATGAAAATGCTGCTTAAAGATCTTATTTAACCAATTTATTCGTTTTTAATTGATAGCCACCGCATTTTTATCGGTGGCTATTTACTATTTATTCTTCGGCAAAGCTAAAACTGGCTTCACATGTAATTGGGAAATTCACCGAATTGGCAATCATACATTCGTGATGCGCTTCTCCATGCAATTTTGCAGCAAGCTCTTGGTCAGCACCTTTTTCTAAAATAACTTCTGGTCTTAAAGTAATTTGAGTAAAGTGACCGCGTTTAACTGGATCTGCATCTTCCATAAATCCAAGTGCATGGTCAACATAACTCAGCACATGAATATGATTGACTGCACACAGGTGTAAATACCAAAGCTTATGACAAGCTGAGGCAGAAGCAACCAATAAATCTTCTGGGTTCCATCTGGTCACATCGCCTAAATAGGCAGGGTCTGATGAACCTTGAATAGTGGCTTTTTGTGGATGTTGAATACTAAAGTCTCTTTTATATGAACGATAAGAAGAAGTGCCAGTTCCTGTATTGCCTTCCCACTGTATTTTTACTTCGTATTCATGAATGGTCATTTTATTCTCAAGATTCATTATTTGAACTGATAGTAACAAAGCAAAGTTTAAAGTGACAAAATTAATTCAGATTTCAGCGTAGGCTTAAATATCGAGCACTTTAAAATGTCTTGATAAAATCTCCTGCCAATTTATGCTAACGTATCTGTGTTTACTTTGGCTTGATGTCTGTTTCTATGTCCGTACATTTTCTACATACTTCTGACTGGCATTTGGGGCAGTTTTTTTATAATCATTCACGTCACTACGAACACCAACAATTTTTAAGTTGGTTACTCACTCAAATTCAAGAAAAACAACCGCATGCCCTGCTCATTGCCGGCGATATTTTTGATGTGATTAATCCTGGTTCACAAGCACAAAAACAACTCTATCAATTTTTAGCAGATGCACATCGCCTTGCACCGCACATGCAAACGCTTATGATTGCCGGTAATCATGACTCAGGCTACCGTATTGAACAGGTCGAACCGCTATTAGAAAAATACAATGCAAAAACCGTGGGCGTGGTTCGTTGGAACGAAGATAAAACCCTAGATCTCGATCGTCTGCTTTTACCTATTTATAATCAAAATCAAGAAATTGTGGCGTGGTGCCTTGCCCTACCTTTTTTACGTTCGGCAGAAATTACGGGCTTTAATGAACATACCACCAATAGCAAAAATGCAATTGCCTATTTGCATGAACAACTCATTGCTGAAGCTAAACGTCGTAAAACACCAGAGCAAGCGCTTATTTTAATGTCGCATGCTCATATGCAAGGTGGAGAAACATCCGACTCTGAACGCCCAATTATTATTGGTAATGAAGAGGCACTTTCAACGACTTTATTTGAAGATGCAATTGATTACGTGGCTTTAGGGCATTTGCATAAACCACAAAAAGTAGGTCAACCGCACATTCGTTATAGCGGCTCACCTATTCCACTTTCTTTTAGTGAAATTAACTATAAGCACCAAGTGGTTGAAGTCAAAATTGACCCTGCTCAAGAGACAGACAACCGTTTGCAGTTTGAAGCTGTTGAAATTCCGCGTTGTATCCAATTACATCGCATTCGTGGTGAGTTAAACGAAGTGCTGCAACAACTCAAAGCTTTGCCACACGGCGTGATTGAAAATATTGACCACCGTGAATATGTCGATATTGAATATTATAGTTTAACGCCACCACAGCCTAATTTACGTCAACAGTTTGAAACCGCATTGCCACCTGACCGCTATCGTTTAGTGCGTATTTCACGTCAATATGTGAGCCAAGATGCTTCGGACACAGATACCTCTCAGCACATTGCACTTGAACCACCAACACCAGAAAAACTCTTTCAAAATATTTGGGAAAAACAAGGTTACAGTGCCGATGATGCCGTCTTAAAAGATTTTCTGAGTCTGGTACAAGAAGCACAAAAAAATCTTGAAAATGATGCAACCCCTTAAGGACATGTCATGAAAATTTTATCTATTCGTATAAAAAATCTGGCATCTCTTTCTGATGAGCACTTTATTGATTTTGAAAGCGCACCTCTAGCTCACGCAGGCTTAATTGCCATTGTGGGTAAAACTGGTGCAGGTAAGTCAACCATTTTAGATGCCATGTGCCTTGCTCTTTTTAATCGCGTTCCTCGCCTTAAAGACAGCGATGGTAAATTAAAAGATGTTGATGGTTCAGAGTTACTCACCAATTCACCTTTAACTGTATTACGCCGTGGCACAGGACATGGTTTTGCTGAACTGTGCTTTATTGCACAAGATCAAAAACGCTATTTAGCACGCTGGGAAATTAAACGTGCACGTGAAAATCCGAATGGTAAATTACAAAGCGTGCAACGCCACTTAAAATGCCTGACCGATGGCGTGGTACTTGCCGATAAAGCCAAAGCAGTTGATGAAAAAGTTAAACAAATTACCCAGCTTTCATTTGAACAATTTACCCGTGCTGTTTTACTTGCCCAGTCAGAAGTCACGGCGTTTTTAAAAGCACGAGATAGTGAACGCGGTGAACTACTTGAGTACCTGACAAACTCCAGCATTTTCTCCAAAATTGGTGAACTGGCTTTTCGTAAAACGGCTGATATTGCCAAACAGCGTAAACAGCTTGAAGAGTTTTTAGGTCATATTGAGATTTTATCTGATGAAGAAATCGCAGCATTTACCGAACAATATCAACAAGCTCAAGAGAACTATCAAAAATTAGAACAACAAAAAAATGTGTTGGATAAACAACAACAATGGTTTGAACGCAAAGCCAAACTTGAGCTTGAAGTTCAAACTAAACAGCAACAGTTTCAAAACCAGCAAAACCAGCATCAGCAACTTGCGGGTGAACGTGAGCAATTAAAACGACTCGAAGTTTTCTCTGAAATACGCCCACAGGTCTTTCAGCAGACGCAAAATTTACAAACCTTGCAACAACTTGAGCCGCAAATTCAGCAAGCTCAAATTAAGTTTAATAATTTGGTGCAAATTTTTGAAACTGAACAAAAACAATATCAATCAGCAGAGCAAGAGCTCAAACAAACGCTCGATTTTGAGCAACAGCATCAACCTGCTTTAAATCAGGTTCGACAGTCCATTCAAGAGCGAACATTTATTGCAGATGAATATAAAAAGTGCAAAGAAAAAAGAAATGTTCTAGAGCAGAAACTCAACCCGTTGCAACAACAGCAAAACACGGTTCAACAACAGATTGAGCAGCTTCAACAAAATCAAATCCATCTGCAACAACAGCTTACTCAGACTGGGCAATATGCTGTATTAGATAAAGGCCTTTCAGCCCATTTACATCAACTCGGGCAATTTATTCAAAACTACGAAGCGATTGAACAACAGCTTGGAAACCCTACTCTAGCTCATCAAAAACTATCGGAAGCTAAAAGTGAACTTGAACAGCTGACGGCTTCGGTGGGGACAGTTGAACAGATTGAGGTAAAACTTGAGCAACAGCGTAAAGCTAAAGAACAAAAGCTTGTTCAAATTACTCAGCTAGACCTCATTCAACAAAAAATTAAAATTTATCATGAGCTATATGCTGAGCTTCAGCAATTCACCGAAAAACATAGCCAAACCTCAGCTCAAGAACAGCAGCTCAAAACCGTTTGCCAGTTAGCTGAGCAAGACTACCAAACAGCAAAAACAGCGCGTGAAAAGTTACAGCACATCTTGCAACAGCAACGCTTATTACATACTGAAAATATTGAACAGTTAAGAGCCAATCTTAAAGAAGGCGAAGCTTGTTTAGTCTGTGGCAGCACGCATCACCCCTACCGCATCGATGACAGCACAGTTTCCAAGGCCCTGTTCGATTTACAGCAGCAACAAGAACAGCAAGCATTAATCCTAGAGCAAACTAAATTTAACGCGTGGCAAAGCCAACAGCATGCTCTCACCCAGTGTCGTGCCGAGCTCGAACAAGTTCAAAAATATTTATCTCAACTTAAAGCAAAACAAGCAAATTTACAGCAAGATCTTGTTCAGAAATTAAGTCTCAACCAATTACAAATTGATCTTGCTCAACCTCCAGAACAAACCTTACAAACTCTTAGCGAGCTTAGACAAGCAGCTCAAATTGCAATAAGTTCATTTGACTCAGAAAACTTGCGTTTAACCCAAGCGATTAAGCAGCAGAACCAGTTACTTCAACATGTTCAGCGTAGTGAAAGCTTGTTCAATACGGCACAGCAATGGCAACAACAAGTTCAGCATATTGTTCAGTGCTTATCTGAGTCCGAGCAGCACGCATGGCAGCAGTCAATTAGCCAAACGGCTAAACAAACTTGGTCTATTCTTGATGCACGTGCTAAACAACTTGAACAACAAGAACAGCTTGCTCAGCGTTTTGAACAGCAACAACAAGAACTAAAAATGTTAGCTGCCAACCTTGAGCAAATGACCAAACAAATTAATGAGATCGATCAAAATCTCAAAGAGATTACGCTCAAGGGGCAACAAAATAATGAAAGAGCGGTATCGCTCATTCAGCAAATGACAGGCCTTTCTGACCTTAAGCCTCATGATTGGTTAATTGAGCATGATGCCAAACGTCAGCATCAACAAACGGCTTATCATGCGTCTAAACAACGTTTTGAACAGACCAGACAGCACTTCGAGCAACAAAAACAGGCGCTAGATCAGCTCAAGCATCAACACCAACACACCGAGCAACAGCAACAACAGATTAATGCGCAAATTCAAAACTGGTTAAGCGAGCATTCTGATTTTCAGGCGCAGGACTTTACGGCGCTCATACAGATTAATTCAGCACAAGAACAAGATATCCGTAACCGCCTTAATCAGGCAGAACGTCTACTCAGTGAAGCTTCATCTGCCCTTAAGACTATGCAAGAGCAATTGTCCGATCACTTACAAACTCAACCAGATATTGAGTTTGAAAAGCTCCTGAACCTGATTCAAGACAATATTGCAGAGCTTAAAGCTCAACTGGAAGTTCGTGATCAGCTCAAACTTAAGTTAGAGCTACACCAGCAAAACCTTGCGAAACAGCAACAATACGCCCAGCAAATTCAAAATATTCAGCAAGAAGAACATCGCTGGAGCAAAATTTCAGGTCTGATTGGTGATGCCAAAGGCAAAGAGTTCCGTGACTATGCCCAGCAATATCATCTGGATATTTTAGTGGAACATGCCAACCAGCAACTGGCGATGCTTTCTCAACGCTATACGTTAAAACGCCTTGACCAATCTTTAAGTCTCGCCATTATCGACCACGATATGGACGGAGAAATGCGTTCGGTTTCGTCTTTATCTGGCGGTGAATCCTTCTTGACAGCCCTCGCCTTGTCTTTAGCTATTGCCAATATGGCTTCAGGTTCAATGAAAATTGAATCTCTGTTTATTGATGAAGGTTTTGGAACCTTAGATGCATCTTCATTGCATATGGTGATGAATGCTTTAGATCAATTACAAAATCAGGGTCGTCAGGTTGTTCTCATCTCACACATTCAAGAAATGCATGAACGTATTCCTGTACAAATTCAAGTGAAACCACTTGGTGCTGGCGCAAGTACTATCGAGGTCATTGGTTAAAACTAAAAAGCCCCGACATCCTGTCGGGGCTTTTTTAGAATCTGCGTTGGTATAACTCCTGTCGTACCTGTATGCATCCATTCATCACTGTTTATTGTTATTCTTAGAAACATCCTGTCTCCTGATGAATTCATAATAAGTGAAAACCACGTCCCGCCATAGCCGCAAAAGGACGCAATGAACGTACGAAATAGCGTACATCATCCTTTTTGCGAATAGTCTCTAGCACCAAATAAAGCAGTTCCCACACGGACCATGGTTGAACCTGCAGCAATTGCAGCCTCTAAATCACCTGACATTCCCATGCTTAAAGTATCCCAGTCTTGAGGGTGAGCATGTTTTTCTTTCACCTCATCAAACAAAAGCTTAGCATCTGCAAAAGCAGCAGTATTGTCTGGCGCTGGAATCACCATCAAACCGCGTAGTCTGATTTTGGGTAATTGGCTAATTTGAGCAATTAACTCGGCAACCTCATCTGGTGCACAACCATCTTTACTATCTTGCCCGTCAATATTCACTTGCAAACAAATATTTAAGTCAGATTGATCTTGAAGCCTTTGATTAGATAATCGTTCAGCAATAATTAAACGATCTACACCGTGTACCCAATCAAACTTTTCAGCCAAATTTTTAGTCTTGTTTCGCTGAACATGACCAATAAAGTGCCATTCAATTTCTAAATCTTGTAAAGCTTCAATTTTTTCCAAAGCTTCCTGTAAATAGTTTTCGCCAAATGCTCTTTGCCCTGCTGCATACATTTCACGCAAACTTTCACTTGGATGTGTTTTTGATACGGCTAAAAGTTGCACAGTTTCAGGCGCACGCTGAGCATGTTCACAGGCACGTCGGATTTGCTGTAATACGTGCTGTCGCGCATCTTGCAGGTAATTCATTGACAAGGTTCTCATTTTCAAAAAACTTTTTTGCTTTTCACCTAAAGCGAGGTGTTGGTAAGCCTCAGTGAAAGCCGTATATTATTCTACAAAATAATGACATATTTTGATTTACTTGGGGAAATTATGGATATTACAGAGCTACTCGCTTTCTCTGTGAAAAATGGCGCGTCCGATTTACACTTATCTGCTGGCATGCCACCAATGATTCGCGTTGATGGTGAAGTCCGTCGCATTAACTTACCAGCTCTAGATCATAAAGATGTTCACCGTCTGGTCTATGACATCATGAATGATAAACAGCGCCGTGACTATGAAGAAAAGCTCGAAACAGACTTTTCTTTTGAAGTGCCAAATGTTGCGCGTTTTCGTGTCAATGCATTTAACCAAAACCGCGGTGCCGGTGCAGTGTTTCGTACCATTCCATCAAAAGTACTCACCATGGAAGATTTAGGCTTAGGGCAAATCTTTAAAGATATTTGTGATTACCCACGTGGCATTGTGTTAGTTACAGGACCAACAGGTTCTGGTAAATCAACCACCCTTGCAGCGATGATGGACTATATTAACGAAAATCGTTATGACCATATTTTAACGGTTGAAGACCCAATCGAATTTGTACACCAGTCGAAGAAATGTTTGATTAACCAACGCGAAGTGCATCGTGATACGCATGGCTTTAATGAAGCACTACGCTCAGCACTGCGTGAAGACCCCGATATTATTTTAGTCGGTGAGATGCGTGACCTTGAAACCATTCGTTTAGCACTTACTGCTGCTGAAACTGGTCACTTGGTTTTTGGTACGCTCCATACGACTTCTGCTGCAAAAACCATTGACCGTGTGATTGACGTATTCCCTGCCGAAGAAAAAGACATGGTTCGTGCCATGTTGTCAGAATCTTTACAGGCTGTTATTTCCCAAACCCTCCTTAAAAAGAATGGTGGCGGACGTGTCGCAGCACATGAAATCATGATTGGTATTCCTGCCATTCGTAACTTAATTCGTGAAAATAAAGTCGCCCAAATGTATTCATCAATTCAGACTGGTGCAAACCATGGCATGACAACACTCGACCAAAGCTTAAAAGGTTTGGTATCTCGTGGTGTGATTAGCCCACAAACTGCACGTACTGCTGCAAAACAGCCTGAATCATTCCTATAAAAATAATTAGAGAATAAATATGGATTTTAATGACCTACTCAACCTCATGGTTGAAAAAAAATCATCCGATCTTTTTATTACAGATGGTGTTGCGCCATCTATGAAAATTAACGGGCAAATTGTTCCAATTTCAAAAAATAGTCTTTCAGGAGACGTTATTGGTCAGCTCTTACATTCCATCATGAGCGAAAAACAGCGCAAAGAATTTGCAGACACTCGTGAATGTAACTTTGCCATTATGAACCGTGATAAAACTGCCCGCTTTCGTGTAAGCGCTTTTCAGCAGCGTGACATGCCAGGCATGGTTCTACGTCGAATTGAAACTAAAATTCCTTCAATTGATGACTTGCAGTTACCGCCCGTTCTTAAAGATTTATCAATGACCAAACGCGGCATCATTATTTTTGTTGGCGCAACAGGTACTGGTAAATCGACTTCATTGGCTTCAATGATCAGCTATCGCAATCACAACACTAAAGGTCATATCATTACTATTGAAGACCCAATCGAGTTTATTCATGAACATGCAGGCTGCATCATTACTCAACGTGAAGTCGGGATCGATACAGACTCATTTGAAATTGCCTTAAAGAATACTTTGCGACAAGCACCAGATGTCATTTTAATTGGTGAGATTCGATCTCGTGAAGTTATGGACTACGCGATTGGCTTTGCTGAAACAGGCCATCTTGTGTTAGCCACGATGCACGCTAACAACGCCAACCAAGCGCTCGATCGTATTATTCACTTCTTTGAAAGTGACCGTCACAGTCAGCTTTACATGGACTTATCGCTTAACTTAAAGGCGATGATTGCGCAGCAACTTATTCCAACACCAGATGGCAATTCACGTCGTGCAGCCATTGAGATTTTGATTAACTCGCCATTAATTTCAGACTACATTCGTAAAGGCGAAATTCATGAAATTAAAGATTTAATGAAGCGTTCGCGTGAACTCGGTATGCAAACCTTTGACCAAGCGTTGTTTGATCTCTATAAAGCAGGCCAAATTACCTATAAAGATGCATTAAAACATGCCGACTCACCGAACGATTTGCGTTTGACCATTAAGCTTGCCGAAGAAGGACCTGATCAAATTTCAGGCACAAATCAGCATTTAACCTTCGACCGACAGTAATTTCTTCATAAAAAAAGGAAGGTTAAACGTAACCTTCCTTTTTTATTTGTTTTCTTTATGTGAAAACGATTATTTCTTGCGCAACACTTCCTGACACTCAGGTTCGTTACAGTAACCGTAGAGGTTTAATGAGTGACCTGTTAAGGTAAACCCATGTTGTTCTGCTACAGCATGCTGTTCCTTCTCGATAACATCATTAGTAAATTCAATAACTTTGTTGCAATTATAGCAAACCAAATGATCATGATGATCTTCTTGCATAATTTCGAAAACAGAATGATTATTTTCGAAATGATGGCGCTGAATGATACCCGCAGCTTCAAATTGTGTTAACACACGGTAAACTGTCGCAAGACCGACATCTTCCCCTTGTTCTAACAAAGTCTTGTAAATATCTTCAGCACTAAGATGATGTTGCTTTGAATTTTCTAATAATTCCAAAATCTTAATTCGTGGAAGGGTAACTTTAAGTCCAGCTTTGCGCAAATCTTGATTGGAAATAGGCATGAAAAAAGGTCTCTCAACAAATCTCAAGTTGGAATAGGCAATAGAATTTAGATGAAGTATGATCTATCCTTTGATCAAATGCATCATAATTTATTGGGATAGTGTAGCAAAATGCAAAAACTCGTGCTGACGTTATTAGTCACTTCACTCCTTGCTGGTTGTTCAATCTTTGGTGTATATAAGGTTGATATTCCTCAAGGGACTCCTTTGACCAAAGCTCAGGCCTCTCAAGTACAAGTCGGCATGAATTTCCAGCAAGTGCGTTTTTTGCTTGGTAGTCCAACTGTGACTGATCCCCTCAATCCTCAACGTTGGGACTACATTTACAACTATATCCCGGGAACTTATGCTAAAAAGGCAAAAATCCCCGCAGCACATGGTCAGCATTTAAAAATTTACTTTGATGGCACTGGCACAGTAACTAAAATTGAAGGTTTAGAAACTATTCCAGAATCGCAACCAGGTTTACCTGCTTCTAAAGAAGCGATTTTAACTGCTCCACCACTATAATCGTTTTTTCTAATAAAAATAAACCCCTCAAGTGAAATACTTCGAGGGGTTTTATTTATGGGACTTATTACTTTAAGCGATTACTTTTAATATATCGTCCCACAGGATTCTTCTCGGCGCGGTTACGGCGTATATCTTTAGGGTTAATAGTTAAAGGTCGATAGACCTCTACCCGATCACCTGCTTGCAAAATCGCATGTGCCTCAACTTTTGCACCAAAGATGCCAAGTTGTAATGGCTCAGGCAAACTCACCTGTGTCTGCAACCCGCTTGCCTCAACCGCTTGTAATGCAGTCATACCAGCTTCAAATGAAATAGCAACTAAAAACTGTTGCTCTGGGGCTGCAAAAGCAACCCACACTTGCTGAGCTTTTTCCATCAGATCATTTGTCCAATGACCGCAATCATGGCAATGACAATTGAAAGCGGTAAAATAATACGCACTGCAATACGCCACAAGTTATAGAACAACTCATTGCTAAAATTCATCGATTTACGCAAGTGGCTAATTTTCATAATCCAACCAGCAAAAATTGCATAGATAAGGCAAATGAGTAATCCCCAAAGCATCAAAATCAACGTAAAGATGCCATGAAGTTCAGGCACAGCCCAAACCGCAATTGCCAAAATAATGACGACCCATTGTAAAACGTACATCAGTTGACGTTGAGCAAGCTGTTCTTTAGCAAGTTGAATAAACAAAGCTGTTGTCATTACCGCAGTAAAAATCCAGGTAAAAACAGGAAGCTGTGCTTGAAGAGAAAAGAAACCAAACGCAACGACAGCAATTAACTGAGCCAACCAGATTGGAAGTGCAGTTTTTGTAGCACCTTCTTGAGAGTGAATTACAGACAAGCTATTTTGCCAGTAAAGTCCTAAGCCTAAACCACTCGCAACAAGTGCAAGTACGGTCGCATTACCCCATTCTTTAAACTCAACATTTGTCCAATGCCAAGGCTGTAAAGTCGTTCCCATTGTATTAGCTAAAACAAGAGAAGCGATTACGCCAACTGTCATTAGCACAATTAAAATCTGACGCGGAATAAAAGATAAAATTAAAGCTGCAACAGCAAGACCAGCAAAAATAATTTGCCCAGAAACACTATTATTGAGCTGTGCTGTCAGTAAGTTGCCAGCAGTACTCAGTACACTTCCTGCTAAAAATGGAATAAAAATAACTGCAAGCCAACCAGCCAAACGCCATTTTGGTGAACTATCTGCTTCACGAGTTAAACTTGATAAAGCATTTAAGGCAGTAGTCTTCGACCGTTTTGCTAAGGCAATTTCCAAATAACAAACTGGCAGAGCCAATAACAGCATTGTGCCTAACCACAATAACCAGAAATCGATTTGACGATCAATCTGGATTCCCATAGCGGGTGCCAATGTCGCCATAATGATGAAAGATAAGCAAAACGCCATCAGGGGCGATAACCATCGTGACATAGGTATGTCCTGCATTATGCATTCCTTGAAAAAGACTATAGATATTTTGCCCGTCTCATGGCTGAAAATCAAAGTTTGCTCAATAAAAAAAGCAAACTACCGAAACGATAGTTTGCTGCGCTAACTAAAATTATAAGTTTTGTTATTTAAGTTATGCGAAAAACCGAGCAAACCAGTTTTTCCCTTTCTTCTTTTCTTTTTCTCTAATAATTCCCATCATGTTTTCTTTTACTGCCCCCACATAATCGGCATCGTCATGTTGAATATGATTGATTAACCATTTTGCTAAAATTTCTTGTAGCTCTTTTTCAACAGTATGTCCCATTTCAAAACGCTCACGATATAACTCTATTTTTTTAATAAATAAATCATGAACACGTTTATGTGGTACACGATATTTATAATCGGCTTCCTCTTGCAAACTTTCCTCGAAAGTAAAATGTGATTGCGTATAATCAATAATGTTGTCTAAAACGTCTTTAATACGACGTCTATCTTCATCATCTTTTACATCATCAATTTCATTAATATAATCAAGTATTCGTTTATGTTGCTCATCAATAACCTCGATACCCGTATTATATTCTGAAGCCCATTTCATTTTCATACATCTCCCCAATGATGTTCAATGACTGTTGCATAAACCTCATGATATATTTAAAGAATATAAATAAAAACAAAGCTATTTTGTCGGCTTTATCATATAAAAATTATATTTAAATCAAGTTATTGTTTTTATTTGTTTTTATTTGTTTTTATTTGTTTTTAAAAAATTAACCAACTAAAATAATAAAGTATTTTTTAAACAAAATACCTTATTATTAAATGCTAAATATATATAAATATCTCTATTCATACATTTTAAATATACTTTATATTAATACTGATCTGCTCGAGTAATACGTTTAAGCTCTGGATTTTCCTGCTCACGTTTTAATCTTTCCACATGAGTAATTGCTTTTTTAATCGGCTTACCATGTTGAAATAAAATCATTTCACCTGGTTGATAAGCAGTCCAGTTTTCATTATGTGTTAAAGGTTCTGTCGTTATAACTGCCACACGATCTTCAGGTGTAGTGACCTGACTAAAATCAACCTCAACATCTAAGTCAATTAAATGAGCCTGATTAAATGGATATTCTCGAACCAACCAATGTAATTTAGTTATCGCGTAACTAAATAATGCCTTCCCATTCGACAAACAATAATTAAATGTGCCGTATTCAGCAATTTGTGGAGAAATTTTTTCTAATACTTCAAATATCTCATCAAGACTCGGTTCTTCATAACCGAAAGCTTCAACCAGTTGATCAAGCAAATAACAAAATGCACGTTCACTGTCTGTATTACCCACAGGGGTAAAACGTCCACTTAGTGGTGGGTTAAAATCATGTAAATCACCATTATGGGCAAAAATCCAATGACGCCCCCACAACTCTCTAATAAAGGGATGAGAGTTTTCTAAAGTGATTTTACCTTGAGTTGCTTTACGGATATGCGCGATCACGTTACGCGATTTAATAGGATAATTACGGATAAGATCGGCAATTGGAGATTCAACTGCCGACTGGTTATCGACAAATAGTCGGCAAGCTTTGTCTTCGAAAAATGCAATACCAAATCCATCACTATGATCTGAGGTAATTCCTGCACGCTGTGAAAAACCACGGAAAGAAAAAGTGATATCCGTTGGTGTTGCACAATTCATTCCTAATAGCTGGCACATATCGCTTTTAAACTACTTCTAATTACCTCATATACTCTATTGTGCATGAGAGTAAAATTGCTTGCAAATCTCAATATGTGCTGGCTATTAGAAAATAAGACATATTATTAACGCTGCCCCATTTTATTCATAACAAATGAAGTCGCCACTTTATTCACTTCCAGAAATACAAAATAATCTAGACAGTTAAATTCTTCATCAAAAAATGCCTGTTTCGATAGTTTTGACTGCATGCTCAAATACATTTGGAACAGTTTTGGCATACGCTCATCTTGTGGAAAACTGAACTCAGGATATTCAGGTTCATAGATTTTTTTCGAACGAATATCAATTGTTTTGCTTTCAGATAATTGCTGAATCTGGCGATGCGTATAGTACGCTCTAGCCAAATTATCTTGCAGATGAATACTGACACAGCCCATCAAATATTTAGCACGCATTGACCATAGCACTTTGGGTGCAAGGTTCAACCACAGCATCGATAACGCTTTACCATTACGAAAGCGAGGATGGACACAGGTACGCCCTATTTCTAACACATTAGGAAGGTGCGATAACTGAGGAACAATATCAAACTCATGTGCGCTGTAGCTTTGTGCGATCTCATGACCTTGAAATAATTTTAGACGGGTATACGCTACAATTTCTCCAGTCCACTTTTCACGTAAGACTGCATGCTCACAACCAAAATCATAAATGTCTTGATCTAAGTTATCTTCAAAATGAATTCCAAATTGTTGGCTAAATTGTTGTGCACGAAATCTTTGTACATCTTGTAATTCTTTTAAATTATCAACCCACTCAAAACGAAATTGCGTTTGATTTATTGCTTTATTACGATTTAAAGGTAAAGTCCAGGTTTGGCGATATTGATTAAATTTTTCCAGCATAATGAACGCTCCTAGTGACACCCCTTACACTAGTCAAAGCTCATGACAAAAAAATGACCAAATTAAATTGGTATAAAAAAAGACCACCTAGAGTGATCTTTTTATTGAGAATAACGGTTTTATTAGGCAGTTTTTGCGCGATTAGAAATCAGTGTTCCAACCCCGTGATCAGTAAAGATTTCAAGCAATGTTGCATGTGGTACGCGACCATCAACAATATGCGCACTAACAACGCCACCTTTAACAGCATCAAGTGCACAACCTACTTTAGGAATCATACCGCCATAGATCACACCCGTTTCAATGAGACGATCAACTTCTTGCGTAGTAAGGCCAGTTAACAGATTTTTGTTTTCATCCAGCACGCCACTAATGTTTGTGAGCAAGATTAATTTTTCAGCACCTAATGCTTCTGCCACCTTACCAGCCACTAAATCGGCATTAATATTATAAGTATTGCCTTCTTCATCTACGCCTAATGGCGCAATAACTGGAATAAAGTCACTTTGGGTAAACATTTCAAGCACATCAGTTTTAACGCCAGTTACTTCACCAACCATACCTAAATCAATATGTTTGATAGAACCGTCTTCTTCTTGCTTTTCCATAAGTAATTTACGAGCACGAAGTAAATTACCATCTTTACCTGTTAAACCAATAGCACGGCCACCATGTTTATTAATCAGGTTAACAATCGATTTATTTACGCTACCACCTAATACCATTTCAACCACTTCCATGGTTGCAGCATCGGTTACACGCATACCGTCAATACGGTCAGATTCACGACCTAACTGCTTTAAAAATGAGTCTACTTGTGGCCCACCACCGTGAACAACAATCGGATTTAACCCTACCGTTTTAAGTAAAACGATGTCTCGGGCAAATGAACTTTCTAGCTCCGGATCAGTCATCGCATTGCCACCGTATTTCACCACCAGCGTTTTACCAGTAAAACGTTGAATATACGGCAAAGCTTCAATCAAGATTTTTGCTTTGTCGACACCGATATGCTGATGTTGGGGCATTACGCCTCTCCTTACTTAGGCCTCTGAAAGTTCTTGTGCAATTTGCGGATAGTGCTCTTGCAACATATCTACAAATTTTTGCTGGATTTCCTTTAATCGTAAAGGATTATCTGCGTCAAATCTTACTGTAAAATATTCACCAGTATTTGATGCTCGAATAATGCCAAAACCATCATCAAAATCAAGACGTACGCCATCGATTTTACTGATACGAGCACCTAAACGATGACTTAAAATTTCAATATCTTGTAATACATACTTTGGATCGGACTGATACGTACCAATATAGGTATCTTCTGTACAACATCTTTCTGGATAAGGAGCAAACAATTCCGAAATTGTTGTAGCATCAGATTGGGTAAAATATTCCATTACACGTAATGCAGCATATAAACCGTCGTCATAGCCAAAACCACGCCCATCATTAAAAACGTAGTGGCCTGCATATTCTCCACCAAAAATGGCGCGTCCATTCGACTGAGATAAATAAGCCCGTAAAAAACTACTTCCTGTGCGGATCATTTTTGCTTTTCCGCCGAGTTGTTCGACCGTTTTTTGAACCATGCGTGAACATTTCACATCGAAAACAATTTCTTGCTCAGGGTGCTGCTCTAGACACATTTGTGCAAAAAGTGACAACAATCGGTCTGCAGTCAATATCTGGGCTTTTTCATCTACTAAAACAACACGGTCACCATCACCATCAAGAGCAATGCCTATATCTGCTTGTTGCTCAATAATTGCTTTTCGTAAATCACTTAAATGTGCTGCATGTGAAGGATCAGGTGCATGGTCTGGAAACTCTCCATTTGGATTGGTTCGTAAAGCAATCACTTCGCAGCCCATTTTTTCCAATATTATTTTTGAGCAGTGTCCAGCAGAGCCATGTAAACCATCTAAAACAACTTTTAAAGGACGTTTTAACTGAATATCTTTAAAAATGGCTTGCTGGTATTTCTGGCAAAACTCAGCTTTAAATTGAGCCGCCGTTAACTCAAGAACAGAAATTGAATGGGCTGGTACATAAGTTTGAGCTTCATCACCAACCTGCTGAATCATTTCTGGAGACGGCGGCTCACCTTTTAAAATCCACTTAATACCATTATCCGATTTTGGGTTATGGCTTGCGGTCACCATAATGCCATTGCCGCCAAACTCTCGCGCAATGTAATACATCATTGGGGTGGAGCAACAGCCAATATTGGTGACGTTTAAACCTTGTTCTATTAAAATTTCTTCAATTAAGTGTGCATAGGCTGGACTTGTGAGACGAGCATCATAGCCAATCACTAATTGAGTTTGTTTTGCTTGTTTGTATTGTTGTGCCAATCCGTAGGCAATCGAACGAACAACGTCCGTGGTCAAGTAAGAAAGTTTGCCTCTAATATCGTAAGCACGAAAAATACTTTTTGGAAATGAGTGTCTTACATTCATAGCGTATCTTCTATTTAAAGATCAATTCGATATTTTTGAAGGGTTTGTTTGCTAAAAAAGTTAAAAGAATATGAGTAAAGCGTGTTGTAATATAATCCAGTGTAACATTCAAGATGTAAAAAGAAACGCCTGTTCAACAGGCGTTTGATTTTCGTTAATATTTTCAAAAAACTTATTGTTTACCTGTGTGACCAAAGCCACCAGCGCCACGTAAAGTTTCTTCAAATTCTTCCACTTGTTCAAATTCAGCTTGAACAACTGGAACTAAAACGTATTGTGCTAGGCGCTCACCTGGTTCTAGACGGAATGTGGTTTGACCACGGTTCCAAACTGAAACCATCAATTCACCTTGATAATCCGAATCAATCAAACCAACTAAATTGCCAAGCACGATACCGTGTTTATGGCCTAAACCTGAACGTGGTAAAATTAAACCAGCAAAATTTACATCATGAATATAAATTGCCATACCTGTTTTCACTAAAACAGTTTGTCCTGGTTCAATATCAATTGCTTCATCGACGCAGGCACGTAAATCTAAACCCGCTGAACCTGCTGTTGCATATGAAGGTAAAGGCCATTCTTTACCTAAACGCGGATCGAGCAATTTCACTTGAACTTTCATGGGATTTCCTAAAAATTAAAAAATTAACGCTTTAATAAAGCTTTTAAATTTGCCAGATATTGTTGAGCCTGCTCTTTAGGATCAACATTAGCCGCAATTTTCTTTTTACGCCCTAACCACTCCAACTCATCTTGAGGGAGTTCATCAAGGAAACGGCTTGGGGTCATCTGTCTCATCTGCCCACCATTTTTACGCTGCTCCGCCAGAGTCAAAGTTAAACCTTGGCGTGCACGGGTAATTCCCACGTACATCAGACGGCGTTCTTCCTCAATAGTTTCTGCTGCAATTGAGTTTTTATGGGGTAAAAGTTCTTCTTCAAGTCCCATAATATAAACATATGGGAATTCCAAACCTTTTGCCGCATGTAACGTAAGTAAGTTGACTTTGTCTGTATCTTCTTCTTCCTGCTGCTGTTCTAACAGATCTAGTAGCACCAGTTTTCGGATTACACTTTCAATGTTCTTTTCATCAACATCTTCTGCGCGATTAATCAGGTTTTGAATACTGTTAAATAAGTTCTCTATATTATCGAGTTTACTTTTCTCTTGCGCAGGTGTTGCTGACTGTTCACGAACGTAATCCATATAGCCTGCTTCGTTCATCATTTGACGAACTTTAGGCACAGGCTCATCATCTTCAAGCAATTCACGGGTAAACGTCGCAATAAAGTCGGCAAACTCATGAAGTTGAGTTTCGGCTTTTTTAGGAAGCACCATGCTTAAACGCTGGTCAGCAGAAGCACCAAGTAAAGACAAATTATTTTCTTGTGAGAATAAACCTAACTTCTCAAGAGTAACCGGCCCAATGGCGCGTTTAGGTGTATTAATAATACGTAAGAACGCACTATCATCTTCAGGGTTAATAATAAGACGCAAGTAACTCATTACATCTTTAATTTCTGCACGAGCAAAGAAAGATGTACCGCCAGATAGCTTGTAAGGAATCTGCATTTGGCGAAGCTGGGTTTCTAATACACGCGCCTGAAAGTTACCGCGGTATAAAACTGCATAATCTTTCCAGTTTTTACCGTTCATCAGCTTGTGAGTCAGTAAGTCTTTTACCACGCGCTCTGCTTCATCATCATCATTACGACAAGTAATAATTCTGATGACTTCCCCATGCCCTTTATCACTCCACAATTTCTTATCAAAAATATGTGGGTTATTTTGAATCACACAGTTCGCTGCTTTTAAAATACGGCTCGTTGAACGATAGTTCTGTTCAAGTTTAATAATATGTAAATTTGGGAAATCTTGTTTAAGCAAAGCCATATTTTCAGGCTTAGCCCCACGCCATGCGTAGATCGACTGGTCATCGTCACCTACCGCAGTGAACTGCCCCATTACCCCAACTAAAAGTTTGACCAAAATATACTGAGCTGTGTTGGTATCTTGATATTCATCGACCAATAAATAGCGAACACGGTTTTGCCATTTATCACGTACTTCTGCATTTTCTTGCAATAAGCGCGTTGGCATAACAATCAAGTCATCAAAATCAACAGCGTTGTAAGCACGTAAATTACGTTCATAAAGTTGGTAAAGATGCGCAAACTGTACATCTTCAGGTGTTTCACAAGTCGAATGTGCTTGCTCTGGCACGATCAGATCGTTTTTCCAATCTGAAATTTTCTTCATTGCCTTGGCAATTAATTCTTTACTTTCTGCACCCGACAAATTGTCGCGATGCATCAGATCCATCAAAATACGTTTACAGTCATCTGCATCTAAAATCGAAAAATTAGCTTTTAAAGGTAAATTTTTAAGTTCTAAACGTAAAAGGTTTAAACCAAAAGTATGGAAAGTGGAGACAGATAGACCTTTTGATTCTTCACGTGACAAAAGCTTGGTCACACGCTCTTTCATTTCACGTGCAGCTTTGTTTGTGAAGGTCATCGCGGTTATACGATGCGCTGGAATACGGCAATGCTGCACTAAATAGGCAATTTTACGAGTAATTACCGATGTTTTACCTGAACCAGCGCCAGCAAGCACCAATAAAGGGCCCTGAGTATATTTCATGGCTTCTTCTTGCTTGTTGTTCAATTGACTGGCAGATGACATCGCGTATTACCTCTTAATTTTTCGAGCATGATTATAGTCATCTCTGTTTTAGAATCCCAATAGTAAATCTACGGATATGTATAAATGATGTCTAATAATGCAATTTATGCGCCGCAGTTTGTCGTGGTTATTTATTATTCAGAGCCCATAAAAAAACCACCCGAGGGTGGTTTTTAACACAATAAATTAAATCTTATTGTTTTGCATAGATGCTGATTTCTACACGGCGGTTTTGTTCACGGCCAGATGCAGTTGAGTTATCTGCGATCGGGTTAGAAGAACCATAACCTTGTGCATCGATACGGCTAGATGAAAGGCCTTTACCAGCTAAATAGTTTTTAACTGATTGTGCACGTGATTGAGATAACGGAATGTTGATAGAGTCATTACCAGTGTTATCAGTATAACCAGTAACCAAAATCGCGCTCTTGTTATCTTCAGCCAATGTTTGAGCTACTTTGTCTAAAGTTGAATAGAAGTTTGGTTTGATGTTTGATTTGTTTGTATCAAAAGTAATGCTACCAGGCATAATCAATTGAACAGAACCATCTGGATTACGGCCAACGTCTACGCCAGTACCTGCCATTTGTTGACGTAATTTTTTCTCTTTCTGGTCAAGGTATACACCACCAGCGGCACCAAGAACTGCACCGATTGCTGCAGCACGGTTATTTTGACGGCTTGAGTTTGCATTTGACTTAGAAATACCGTAGCCAGCTGCTGCTCCAATTAAAGTACCTAATGCGGCTTTATCGTATTCAACGCCACCAAGATTATTACCAGTTGTTTGACAACCAGATAGTACTACTGCTGCCCCTACCACTGTTGAAATAACTAATGCACGCATTGCATGCCTCCTCACTTTGTGTGTTTTGTTGTCTGGATGAATAATGAAACAAAAACGAAGTATAAAACATTGATATTTTGTTAATAATAAACACTTTAGTTACTTTTTTGTAATATTTTGATGCACTTTCAGATGCTAGCTCATCACAATTTCTTCATTGTTGTCTAAGATGTCGTTGTATTTCATATTACGATAGTTATAGTTAAACAACTTTTCTATGGATTTTAGACATTCGGGGTCATTCATATGTCAACTGCACCCAATAAGCAATCTGCGCTAAAAAAAATTACACGTGGACTCACTGTAGGTACAGTCATTACAGGAAGTACGTTTTTTCATGGTCCACCTGTTTTGGCATTAGGTCTGACCAAGCTATTAAAAAAATCATCGAAAATAGATGAAACCAATATCCAAATTACAAATAGCTGGTTAGGTGTTAATAATTGGTTGATTGATCATGTCTTACCAAATCTAAAATGGGACATTACGATCGATGAGGGACTTGACCTAAATATGCAAGGTCGCTACCTCATGACTTGTAATCACCAAAGTTGGGTAGATACAACGGTAAACCAATATTTTGGTTTAACCC
Organism: Acinetobacter sp. V102_4; assembly: GCF_031799005.1. Taxonomy (NCBI): domain Bacteria; kingdom Pseudomonadati; phylum Pseudomonadota; class Gammaproteobacteria; order Moraxellales; family Moraxellaceae; genus Acinetobacter; species Acinetobacter sp. V102_4. The sequence continues at coordinate 272,799 of NZ_JAVQNR010000053.1, forward strand.
GTATGCCACTCACCCGCTTTTTTACTAAATGGGAACTCATCTTTATTCCTTTTGTTGGGCAAGCATTTAAAATTTTAGGCTTCCCGATGATGAAGCGTCACACCAAAGAACAGGTTGCAAAGAATCCTGAGCTCAAAGACCGTGACATGATGGAAGCACGTAAAGCCTGCGAGCAGCTTTTAAGTCAACCATTTACATTATTAAATTATTTAGAAGGTACTCGTTTTACTCAAGAAAAACATGACCAGCAAAAATCACCATATAAGCATTTACTTAAACCTAAAGCAGGTGGTTTAGCCCTGGCATTAAATATCTTGGGTGACAAAATTGATGCTTTGGTTGACATGACGATTGTCTACCCTAATGGCGTACCTGGATATAGTAATTTCTGGCTAGGTGATGTTTCAAAAATTGCGGTAAATTTGCGTAAAATTGAAATTCCAGATTGGGTTCTTGGTGGAAACTATGAAGATGACGCGGTTTACCGTGAACGTTTCCAACAATGGGTCCATGAAATTTGGACCGAAAAAGATCAACTTATTGAGCAAATAAAATCTCAATATCTCACTACGAACATTTAAGAAAGCACCCGTTATTATGCAAAACAGTTCTGGGAAAAAAACGAAATATCACCATGTCGACCCAAACAGTCTTTCATTTAAGCTGTTTTTGATCTATGACATCTTTATGGTGTTCATTATCATTTTTAACCTGTTCTGTCTGGCTGCAAATTTCTTTTTAATGAGCAGTATTGGGGCATGGTTCTTCGAACACATTCATTTGCCCCAAATTGTGAGCTTTTACCGTAATTCCCTTCACCCATGGGTAATCACATCAGAAGCATGGTTTATTGGTTTTTTAATTGTTGAGTTACTTGTCCGCTGGGGCATTGCGATTATTTATAATCATCATAAACGTTGGTTCTTTTTCCCTTTTATTCACTGGTATGAAATTTTAGCCATTATTCCTCAGCTTCGTTTTTTACGTTTGTTTCGAGCAGGAATTATTGCTTATCGCTTACATGAGCTGGGCTATCCGGTTGTTCCGCCAAGCTGGCGAAAGACAGGTTTGTTTTACTATCGCGTCGTCATGGAAGAGCTGTCTGATCGTGTTGTTATTACGGTAATTGATGGTATTAGATATGAACTTGAAACCAGTTCTAGCCATAAACAAATTATTCACGACTTGGTTAATCATCATCGTGAACAATTTACTGCCACCCTAACAGTATTATTACAAGAGTCTTTAGCCACTGCTTTAAAAGAACAAAAGCCAGCAATTACAAAAGGTGTTGGGAAAATTGTAGATCAAGCTATTATCGATACACCTGAGCTAACCCAGTTATTACGCTTAATTCCTTTAGTGGGTGGTCGCATTGAGCAACAGATTCAAAGTATTGGTCAAAGATTAGGTGAAAATATTAGTGCAGGTTTAATTGAACCTTTAATTGAGGGTTCATCGGCGCACCCAAATCCGACTTATCAATTAATTTCTCAAAAAGTGAGTGAAATAAATATTAATAATCGTCAGCTTGAGCAATTAGTTGAATCTGTTGTGTTCGAGACACTCGAGTCTGTACGAAAACAAGTCAAGGTCAAACAATGGCAACAAACGCTTGCGGAGTATGATCGAATCAAAGAATAAGCATTTACTTAATTTTTTATGAATCTCGCTAGAGAATTGGCACAAATTGTTCTAGCATTTGCCCTATTTACAATAAACTTAACGCTATTACAGCTCGTTTAACGCCTTGAAGGAAGACTTATGGCTGATATACGGATTACCGGCAGAATGGTTAACTTTAGCAGGATAACCTTCGATACCAATGATCATGATGTGATCCGCCAGCAATTATCAAATATATTAAATGAAGGTTCCTATCAGGGAACTTTAGTGATTATTGACAGTACAGTTGAGCAAGAATTAATTGCATTAATTCAACTTCTGGTGAGCTTAGGTTTGCAACCTATGGCGGTAATCGATGGTATTTTAGGAAATGAGGCTCGCGCTATTCAATTCCCTGTTTTACCAGCAGATCAACCATTACAGCGTATTAAAGCCACAACCGAACAAGTCGCGATTGTAGAAAAACCGGCTACCGCTCCTGCCTCGTCTTCAGCAGAAACAAAAAAACCACTAAACAAGATAGCGGTTGCCCATATTACCTCTTATCATGATGAAATTTTGCGTACAGGCCAATCCCTTGTACAAGATAACGGCGATATTATTTTAAAAGCTGGCATGAATAGTGGTTCTGAAGTTATTGCATCAGGAAATATACATATTTATGGCACAGTTCGTGGTAGAGTCATTGCTGGTGCGGGCGGGCACGCAGCTGCACGCATTTTTTGCCAATCTTTAGAGGCTGAGCTCGTTTCCATTGCCGGAACGTATTGTGTCGCAGATGATATCCCTAAACATGTGGTAAAAAAGCCAGTACATATATATTTAAATGAAAAGCAAGAGCTTGAATTTGAAGCGATTGAACTTTAGTTTATTAAGTAAATCACCAAAAAACAGCCCTTTTAAGGGTGAATGACCATAATAGGAGTGGATTCGGTGGCCAAAATTGTTGTCGTAACATCAGGCAAAGGTGGTGTAGGTAAAACTACAACGAGCGCATCTTTTGCAACAGGTTTAGCCCTTCGTGGTCATAAAACTGTTGTGATTGATTTTGATGTAGGCTTACGTAACCTTGATTTGATTATGGGTTGTGAGCGTCGTGTTGTTTATGATTTTGTCAATGTTATTAACAACGAAGCACGTCTGCAGCAAGCCCTTATTCGTGATAAAGATATCGAAAACCTTTATATTTTACCGGCTTCACAAACACGTGATAAAGATGCGTTGAGCGACGAAGGTGTTGCTCGTGTTATTGATGAGCTATCTCAAGAATTTGATTACGTTATTTGTGACTCACCTGCGGGTATTGAACGTGGTGCGATTTTAGCCATGTATCATGCAGATGAAGCAATCATTGTAACGAACCCTGAAATCTCTTCAGTACGTGACTCTGACCGCATTATTGGTATGTTAGATAGCAAAACCAAAAAAGTTGAACAAAACGAAGGACGTATACGTAAACATTTATGTATTACTCGTTTTAACCCTGAACGTGCTGACCGTCAGGAAATGCTAACAATTGATGATATTTCTAAAGATATTCTACGCGTACCGACATTAGGTGTTATTCCAGAATGTCCAAGTGTATTACAAGCATCAAACGAGGGTAAGCCAGTAATTCTATATTCAGAAACTAAAGCTGGTCAGGGTTATGATGATTTGGTTGCACGCTTTCTTGGCGAAGACCGTCCTTATCGACACATCACAGCTCAACCTAAAGGCTGGTTAGCACGACTATTTGGAGCGTAGTTATGGCAGGATTCTGGAGTAAATTATTTAGCAGTGACGAAAAGCCATCAAGTGCTCAAACTGCAAAAGATCGTTTGAAAGTTATTGTTGCTTCTGAACAAGGTTTAGGCCGCCGTTTAAGCCAAGACAAGATTGATCAGATGAAGAAAGAAATCATGCAAGTGGTCAGTCGTTATGTAAGTGGTGTAGGTGAACAGCATATCCAAATGCAGGTTCGCTCTGAAGCAAATATTGAAATGTTAGAAATGAATATCAATTTACCTGAAGAACGATAATTCTATTTCTGACTATTCAATAAAACAGAATCAAGGCAAAATAACGCAAGTTATTTTGCCTTTTTTAAAACTGAGGAGATTGTCATGGCATTATCACAGCCAGCAACTTTCAATGAAGAATGGTCCGATGAGCGTGTTTTTGCCTACCTCAACCAACTTCCGCCAACGGGTGTGAACGCAGATTTTCATGTGCTCTACCATGCATTCAAACATATGCGTCCAACAGACTATGAACGTCTTTTGACTCAATTTATTGCGGACGGACGCGATATTAATGCCAAAGACCCGGAAGGCCAACGCATCCATGATGTGATTGCCAAATTTCCGCGTCAATCGGCACCCTTTTTAGAAGTTCTAGCAAAGTTTGCCTAGCTTTTCTATTTGAATAAGGCTGCATAATCTATCTTAGTAAAATTTAAGAGATAGATTATGTGGTTTATTCAATTACCTAAATTATTTACATTTATTACAAATAATCTTAAAGTCATCAACACCATTTTATTCTAAATATAAATTTATGAACCCAGAACATATTAATTTAAAACAAACACAATCCATCCAATCAAATCATATAGAAAATTTAAAAATTATTAGCGCTAATAAATTTATCTTTCTATCCTTAATTTCCTTAGGCTTATATCCAATTTGGTGGATATTTAAAGCATGGCGATTTTTTCTAATCAAAGATAAATTAAATATTATGCCCGCTGCTCGTGCAATTTTTTCTATATTCTTTTTATATTCTCTATTTAATCACATAAAAACCTATGCAAAAGAACAAGGGTATACTAATAATTTCTCTTCAAGTTGGATGTACTTAGCATATCTAATTACATTTTTACTGGTTTACTTACCTGATCCTTATTGGCTTATCTCTCTCTGCCAAATTATATTTTTAATACCAGCATTTAAAGCACTCAACTATGCACAAAAACAATTAGAAACAACAATTGAGCAGGAAAAATTTAATACGCCTCAAATCATTTTAACTATTATAGGATCTATCATGTGGCTACTGATTTTTATCAGTTTTTTTATATAAACCCAATACAAGCAATCTAAAAATTTAATCATTAAAAAGGCCTCTTCAAGAGGCCTTTCTCTTATCTAGACTTATCGATTACCAATCAGGAAAATACCAAACACAGTAAAAATACCGCCTGAAATACCATCAATCCATTTTGAAAAATTACGATAAGCTGATCTAAAACTCGGTAACGAAAAAATAAAAGTTACAAAGCAGAACCATAAAATCGTTTCAACAGTGACAATAATAAACAGTAACCAATGAACCTGATCAAGTTGAGGATTGGCTAGAAATAAAGAGAAAACACTACCAAAATAAATAACAGCTTTAGGATTTGATAGATTCGTTATAAGACCTTTAATAAAAAATAAATAAGGTGCTTTGGGCAGCTCGACAGCAACAACATCTTCTTGTTGATTTTTTGAAAATGCTGAACGTAACATCTGATAGCCCAGCCAACATAGATATAAGCCACCAGCAATGAGTAAACCTTGCTTTAACCAAGCCATTTTCTCAAAAATAAGATTTAATCCCATCAGTGCCAAACAAGCCCAAAACATAACACCTGCTGTTATGCCAGCAACCACTAACATAGCGTCCTTACGTGATCGACTAATCGCTGTTTGAGATACAAGGAAAAAATCAGGCCCTGGAGTAATAAGTGCACAAAAATGGATAAAAGCTAAAGTAATTAGAGCAAGTAACATGTTTTCCTCCAGATTTAATTCATTGTTATTTATTTAGGAAAAATACATTAGCATTTTTTACTATACGATAAAATCTTTAAGTCATTTTATGGAAATTTTTATTTAAATCATAAAAAAAGCCTCCGAAGAGGCTTTTTAGCTATTTCATATTAAACCAATATATCTCGCTTACCATTAGGGCCCATTGCGCTCACAATGCCGTTCTCTTCCATTTGGTCAATGATACGAGCAGCACGGTTATAACCAAGGCTAAATTTACGCTGTAGCGATGAAGTAGAAGCTTTTCTTGTTTCTAAAACAAATGAAACACATTGGTCATAAAGTGCATCACGGTCAGAACCACCCTCACCCTCTTCAAAACCACGTGAAGTTTGTTCTTCATCAAATGGAGTCAAGATTTCGTCGACATAATCCGGTTCACCACGTTCACGCCAAGCATCACAAATGCGGTTTACTTCATCATCACTAATGAATGCACCATGCACACGCTCAGGCTCGATTTTACCAGGCCCCAAGAACAGCATATCACCATGGCCTAACAGATCTTCTGCACCACCTGCATCCAAAATCGTACGCGAGTCAATTTTACTGTTTACACGTAATGCGACACGCGTTGGAATATTGGCTTTAATCAAACCCGTGATCACATCAACAGATGGGCGTTGAGTTGCAAGCAATAGGTGAATACCAGCAGCACGAGATTTTTGCGCTAAACGCGTAATCATTTCTTCCGCTTTTTTACCGACCTGCATAATCATGTCGGCAAACTCATCTGCCACAATCACAATAGATGGTAACGGTGTTAAACGAGGCGCACGTTCTTGTGTTACCGAGTCACTTGGTTTCCAAGTTGGATCAATTAGATCTTCTCCATTCGCAATTGCTTCTTCAACTTTACGGTTGTAGTCACTTAATTTACGAATTTTAAGAAATGACATCAGCTTATAACGACGTTCCATCTCATTCACACACCAGTTCAACGCGCTTACTGCATCTTTCATGTCAGTAACAACTGGAGTTAATAAATGTGGAATATCATTATAGTTTGCAAGTTCTAGCTGTTTTGGATCGATTAAAATCAAACGCAACTGGTCGGGTGTATATTTAAGCAACATCGATAAAATCATCGAGTTTACCGCAACCGATTTACCCGAACCTGTTGTACCAGCAACTAACATGTGTGGTGCTTTCGCTAAATCAGTTAATACAGGATTACCTGAAATATCTTTACCCATTGCCATACTGATTAATGCGCTTGGATCTCGATAGGTTGGCGTTTCCAATAGCTCAATCAAACGTACCATTTCACGGGCACTGTTTGGCACTTCAATACCAATATATGGTTTACCAGGAATAACCTCTACCACACGCACAGAAGCCATCGACATTGAACGGGCTAAATCACGCGAGATATTCGTTACCTTAGATGCTTTAACACCCGGTGCCAAATCTAATTCGAAACGGGTGACTACTGGCCCTGGTTGAGCTTCAACGACTTGAGCCTTAACATTAAATTCTTGTAACTTAATTTCAAGTAATTCAGATAAGCGCGAAAGCTGCTCTTCAGTGAAGTTAACTTTCTTATTCGGATCAACCCTATCGAGTAGATCAAGACCTGGCAAAGTTGGTAAATCCAAACGCTTCTTGGCAACCTGCATTGCACGAGACATTGGTCGACCAGCTGCATCTGTTAATGGTGCATCTAAATCGAAATCATCTTCATCAATATCAGGATTTTCCTGAGGTTTCCCTGCGGTTTCCTGCCAAGCCTCAATAAACTCTTCTTTTGAAAGTTTATCGGCCTGAATAGTCGTTTGAATAGGAGCTTTTACAAATGCTGAAGACTGAGCATAACTGCTTGCTCTTACAGGTTCTACTGGCGCAATATCTTCATCTATTAATAAATCATCAAAGTCTTCAAAAACTTGTTCGTTTGCTAAATTTTTAGGTGACTGGTTTACATTCGATAAAGGTGAAGAAGTTTCTTTCGCAATATTCACCGATTGCGAAGTAGGTTCTACATCTACATGTTGCTCTTGAACAAATGGTGTATGCACATCTGTTGCAGTTTTGCTGTTTGGAACCGCAGCAAGTAATTCATCAAAAATCTCATCATCATTCCAATCAAGACCATGTAAGTCTTGTTTAGGTGTAGGTTGAGTTTGATGAACTTGAGAAATTGTTTGCTGGAATTGCTCATGAGCAGGAGCTTGTTCTGTTGAATCATCAGCTGCTCTCAAAAGTGCATCAATTTCTTGCTTATGGCTCGCATCATCACGTTGTAAAGCCCGCCATACCTCACCAGTAGCAACTAAACGTTGGCTGTCTTTTTCAAGCTTATGGGCTTGTTCAAGTGTATGCTCGAAGTTTTGAGTATTTGCAACTGGTGTATCAACTACGGGTTCAGGTCGGCTCTGCTCTTTTGCTAATACATCGGCAAATAAACGCTCAGCAACCGCATCATGTCGTGTTGCCGCAGATTGTGGTTGAGTACTTTCAGATTGGACTGATGCTACTTTCTCATTTGAAGCATTTGTCTCTGCATTTTCTGCTTCTGCAACTTTAACCGCGGCTGCTTTATTAGCTGGCTGAGTTGTTAAATCATAATCCGATTCGTTCGGTGATACGTTTTTATAAAATAAATCTTGTAAATAACTTGGTGTAGCTTTAAGCGTAATCCATGTTTTGCTCCATTGCACCCCAAATGCAAGAGTAAACAAGACCACTCCGAAAACCAGTAAAAATAAGGTCGCACCGTAAATTGTTAGCAATTGAGATAAGCTCTGACCTAACTCGTAACCAATAATTCCCCCAGCTGCATTATCTAAAGTATCAGCAGGCACACTCCAGTGTAAATAAAGTAGGCTAGACACAACCAGAATTAAAAAGAATTGTGCAGCATAACGAAATGGGCGGTTTAAAAAACTACGCGGCCACCACACCTGAATTGCTTCAATGAAAAGGAAAATTGGAATAAGCAAACTTGCCCATCCTAAAAAACCAAACAGCAAATCTGCAATCCATGCACCAGCAATACCACTTGCATTGGATACTTGCTGAGTATCACTGGAAATATGCATCCAGCCCGGGTCAAATGGTGTATATGTTACTGTTGCCAGAAACATATAAATGCCAAAAGAAACCAAGAATAATGTCATCAATAAGCGCTGTGCATAAACACTCGACACCGCAGTCATATACTGTCCTGTAACCCATTTAATTATTGGTTTAGAGATGTGAAGAACTACACTTAGATCTTCAACGAATGAACTTTATATTATGCACCTGTTCTTACAAAAAAGGTGCATGATTCTTTACAGTTGTTGTTAACATGAGCCACTTCTATATTGTTATATAACTTAATTCGATTGACCTGATCAATATTATCTACATTGATTTCACGCTATTGATCGACAAATTCACGTATAATTTTCAAAATTCTCGAAATTAATAAGGATACCCTCAATGAGTGCTCGTCATTCTCGGTTAATTATTCTCGGTTCTGGTCCTGCTGGTTATAGTGCAGCTGTCTATGCGGCACGTGCCAACCTTAAACCTACTTTAATTGCAGGTTTACAACTAGGTGGCCAACTTACAACAACAACCGAAGTTGACAACTGGCCGGGTGATCCTGAAGGTTTAACAGGTCCTGCATTAATGGATCGTATGCAAGCACATGCTGAACGCTTTGGTACAGAACTCGTCTATGACCATATTAACGAAGTGGACTTAAATGTACGTCCTTTTGTTCTTAAAGGTGATATGGAAGAGTACACATGTGACGCTTTGATTATTGCAACTGGTGCTACGGCTCAGTACCTTGGTCTAGAGTCTGAACAGAAATTTATGGGCCAAGGCGTAAGTGCCTGTGCAACATGTGATGGTTTCTTCTACAAAAATCAAAAAGTGATGGTTGTAGGTGGTGGTAACACTGCAGTTGAAGAAGCGCTTTATTTATCAAATATTGCTGCACATGTAACGCTAGTACACCGCCGTGATAGCTTACGTTCTGAAAAGATTTTGCAAGATCATTTATTTGCCAAAGAAAAAGAAGGCAAAATCAGCATCATCTGGAATCATGAAGTTGAAGAAGTATTGGGTGACAATACTGGCGTAACAAGTGTTCGCCTTAAATCAACTCAAGATGACTCTAAGCAAGACGTACAGGTTCACGGTCTATTCGTTGCAATCGGTCATAAACCGAACACTGCAATGTTTGATGGTCAATTAAACTTACGTGATGGCTATATTCAAGTGCAAAGCGGCACTTCAGGTAATGCAACAGCAACGTCTGTAGCTGGTGTTTTTGCTGCTGGTGACGTAGCTGACAGTATTTATCGTCAAGCCATTACTTCTGCTGGGTCAGGTTGTATGGCGGCACTTGATGCTGAAAAATATTTAGATAATCTCGGTTAATTCAATTAGCACAAAAGACATTCAATGCTCTATTGAATGTCTTTTTTAATAGTGTTTTATTTCATCCTATTTTCAAAATGCTCCAAATGCGTAAAACGTCCCGACCTCTTCTGATATTGGTCAATCTGAGGAACTAACCGTTGAAAGTGTTCAGACTGGACATGTCGATCTAATGCAGCTCGATCTACCCATTCTTCAATAAAAACAAAATGTCCTAAATTTTTATATCATGATATAAATCGTACGCAATACACCCTTCTTCACATCTCGTTTTTTCAACGAGTTCTTGATAAAGCGGCAAAACAAAATCAATTTTTTTAATATCAATAAAATCTTCTGCAATAAGTTTTAGCATTAAGTAAACCTTTTCTTTTCATTCCGTCATGCTAAAGATGAACAATAAAAATTGTCAATGAAGCTCAGTTACGTTAATTTTGAATCATTCTATTTCATTTTATCTTCTATGCAGAAACTTCCACTTTCTCAATTCATTTTCCCTGACCCCATTGAATCTGATCCGGATGGTCATGGTTTAATTTGTATTGGTGCTGATCTCTCCCCTTCTACTCTCTATGAAGCGTACACCCATGGATTATTTCCGTGGTTTAATGAAGATGAGCCCATTTGTTGGTGGAGTCCCGAACCTCGTTGTGTTATCTACCCTCAGAATTACAAGCCGAGCAAGTCACTACTTAGAAATATGAAAAAATATGACTATGCGATTACGGTAAATCATGCCTTTGAAGAAGTTATTCGTTCATGTTCTCTACCAAGAAGTTATGCAGACGAAACATGGATTAGCGAAGATATTATTCAGGGCTACTGTGAGATGTTTAAAGCTGGCTATGGATATAGTGTGGAGGTTTGGGAACAAGATAAACTTGTTGGAGGTTTGTACGGCATTACGATTGGCAAAGGATGCTTCGGTGAGTCAATGTTTAGCAATGAAACAGATGTTTCAAAAATGGCTTTTTACACATTAATGCTGATTGGACAAGAAAATCAGCTCCCTTGGGTAGACTGTCAACTTGTAAATAGTCACTTAATTAGCTTGGGCGCTTGTACACTTTCTCGTCAAGACTACTTAAAATCGTTACAAGATGTAATTATTCACCCCTCTATCAATTGGAAAAAGTATCAAGAACGTGTATTTTCAAGTAAAACAATAGCATTAGATGCAAAATTAATGGAATGATAACAGGAGGGACCAATCATGAAATCATATCACCCGAAGTCCCTTTTAAATGATCTGCAGTATTATATTACTCCACCTCATGATTGCAGCTACCTAGAAAATAAATCGGCGCGCATGGTGTTTTTAGACCCTATTCATCGGATTGATGTGGTCACTCTTTCAGAACTTTCTCGTTTAGGATTTCGTCGTAGCGGTGACTTCGTTTATCGCCCTGAATGCCATTTATGTAGACAATGTTTGTCTTGTCGTGTTCCAGTTGCCGACTTCCAAATGAATGGAATTCAAAAAAAAGCATGGAAACGAAATCAAGACCTCACCATGACTGTTCTGCCCACTCAGCAAGCGGCACAAATTCATTACGATTTATATGAACGCTATATTAATGAACGCCATGCTGATGGTGATATGTTTCCACCTAGCTTAGATCAGTTTGAAAAGTTTTTAGTACATAGTTGTACAGATAGCTTTTTTCTTGAGCTTTGGAAAGATAGCCGTTTAATCAGTGTGTCTACCTGCGATCTAATGGATGATGGGCTATCTGCGGTTTATACTTTCTTCGACCCAGATGAGCACCGAAGATCACTTGGTGTGTACTCAATTCTTAACCAAATCGAATATGTTAAATCGCTTGGTTTAGAATATCTTTATTTAGGTTATTGGGTGCCCCACTCAGCCAAAATGAATTATAAATCGCAATATACCCCTTTAGAACTTCTATTAGATGGACAATGGCGCCGTTTAAACAGATCCTTATCACCAGAAGAAATTCAACAGTTAGGTACCTCTCTGATGACCACATTACCTTCTGAATGGAATAATTTAATTATTAAATGATTTTAATCCTGTCTTTTTGTTTGGTCAGCAACTAGACAGGTGTTTTAAAACAACGATGCAAAATCGTCGGTACAGGTTTTTACCATAATTACAGCATGTTCACGCCCACCTTCTTGGGTAGGATAATAATTGCGACGTAGATCTATTTGGTGAAAACCTGTTTTCTCATACAGAGCAATAGCTGCTTTATTACTTTCACGAACTTCTAAAAATATTTGTACGGGCTGATTTTTTAACTGATCAATTGATGCATTTAATAATTCATATCCTAGGCCTTGTCCTTGCATTTTAGGATCAACTGCCATGAGTAATAGATTCGCTTCATCTAGCACTGGCTGTAAAATACAAAATCCAACTACTCTATCTTGTGACTCAATGACTGTACATTGATAGGAATTCAGAGATTCTACAAATTGCTGTCTTGACCATGGATGTGTTTGCACTGATTTTTCGATTTGTACAACAATATCAATATCAGTGTTTTGCATAGTACGAATCATGAGTTCCAACACAATCAGAGTTTTAAAGGAATGCGTATTATAAAAACTTCACAAGAAAAAACGAGCAAAAAAAAGGACAATTAAATTGTCCTTTTTATCGTTCTTTTTAAAGACCTAACTTTTCACGCCAAGTTGCCAGCAATGCTGTAGTGTCAGAATCATTTGGATGAAACTTTGGTCTTAAGAAATCAAGTAACTCTGGAATCTGGCGGGTCATAAAACCTTTACGTCCATACATGAACTTAAGCATGTATTTAGTATCTTTCAATGTTAATTTTCCATCGGTTTTTAATAACTTGGCAGTAAAATGTGTCTGCGTTGCAAAAATTAATGCCATTGCAATGATTAAAGCCGTTGAACGCATAAAATAAGCTTTTAGTCCTTGTCCATACATACTTGTATACACATCAAATGCGACAGCTTTATGCTCATTTTCTTCTACGGCATGCCACATCCACAAATGATACATCGTGTCATCTTGGAACATCGCTTGAATTTCGGGATTTTGTAAAAGTTCAGCTGCAATAGTCGAAGTGAAATGCTCTAAAGCACACGTTCCGGTCAGATCAATCATTTCTTTGGTATAACCAAAAGGTTTCATTAATTTGGTCATAACAGCTGTACCCATCTTAATGACAGTACCTGTCTGCTTTTCCATATGACGAACATCATATCCGTAAGCTTGCGCTGAAGCATTAAAAGCAAGATGCTCTTTTGAATGCATAGCTTCTTGGCCAATAAAGGCGCTAATTTCTTTTTGAAGATCGGGATCGGCAAGTTTTGGGTCATTTCGCACAGCACGCGTGCTATTTACAAAGAACTGTTCACCTTCAGGAAAAAGGGCCGATAATGCTGTCATAAAATGGGTTAATCCTGCATCATAATTTGCCCAATAACGAGGGACCTGAGCAAATTCAAAGTCCATACGACGAACAGGGAAACTAGCACCAGCACGATTGGAAATATTTACTTTAGCATTCATCTCAGACTCCTTTTAAGTGAATAGCTAATTCACATATAACTTTATTTATTTTCTTAATATTTATAATCATACGTCTTTCAATGTGCCAATTAAGTGCAGATGAGGACAGAGAAATATCAGATGAGGTCATTAATCACCCCATAAAGGTGCATAGATCTGCTAATCGTTATTGTTAGTACTTAAAAAGAAAAAGGGCTACCAATGAGCCCTTTCAAATCAACATAGATTTAAATTACAAACCTAATTTTGCTTTCCATGTTTTCAATAGACCTACTGTATCCAAATCATTTGGATGAAAACCAGGCTTAAAGTAAGCCAGCATTTCTTTAGCCATGCCAGTAATGATACCTTTCGATGGGCTATATGCGTATTTATAAATCACAGATAGCTCATCCAAATTTAACTTTTTATCTTGCTTTAATAGACGAAGTACAAAAGAAGACTGAATCAAGAAAATCAAAGTCATCGCAAATACTAAAGAGCTTGTACGTAATGCATAAGCTTTTACGCCTTTACCAAATACACCTTCGTACACATCAAAAGCTACGGCTTTATGCTCATTTTCTTCGATAGCATGCCAATACCACATCGTTGACATGGTTTCATCTGTCATCAACTCTTGAATATGCTTATTGACTAATAGCTGTGAAGCAATCGTAGCGGTAAAATGTTCAAGTGCTGTTGTAGCAGTCAGGTCAACCATTTCTTTTGTCAGGCCAAATGGTTTGACAATTTTTACAAAAGCTTGAATTGCTGCTTGAATCGCTGTATCAGTAAACTTCTCTAACGCTTCAACGTCGTGACCAAACTTTTGAGCAGAGGCATTAAAATTCACATGCTCTTGAGTATGCATTGCTTCTTGCCCAATGAAAGCACTAATCTCTTTCTGAAGCTCTTTATCATCTTTAATAGAGGGGTGATAACGTACAGCCCGTACACTATCAATAAAGAATTTTTCACCTGCCGGAAACAACGCCGACAATGCTGTCATAAAGTGTGTTAGTCCAGCAGAACCATTCATCCAATATTCTGGTACATCATTAAAGTCAAAGTTCATACGACGTACAGGAAAGCTTGCCCCTGCACGATTAGTAATATTCACTTTAGCATTCATACCCAAAGCTCCTTAATAAGTAACCCAAGTTACTCAAACTTTATTGTTCGTTTTCTTGATTCTTATCATACAAATTTAATAAAAAGGATTAAGTGTAAATAAGGACATTGAAATATCAGTTAAGGCCAGCTTTTATCATGATTGTTAGACAATTAAATATAAAAAAAGCGCTCTAAAAAGAGCGCTTTTTTTTCACTGAAAGTGATTATGCAGTTACTTTCGCAACAACACCAGCACCTACAGTACGACCACCTTCACGGATCGCAAAACGTAGACCTGGGT